>NZ_FQYM01000026.1 GCF_900141705.1 Fibrobacter sp. UWP2 | reverse complement strand
TTGCTTGGTGTTTTTTTGCTGAACCAAATTTACAAGTTGGAGACCACCTTTTTCTTTTTGGTTGCAGAAATTTCAACTAACTTTGGGGCATCTTCGAATATTTACGGGACTCGCATTAGTCCTGAGTCCAAGGAAATGCAGGAAGTGACGATGGACATTTCGTCGTACATCGTCCGCAATCGCGGCCATGAACCGCACGCCAGTTTTAAGGCGAGCAAAAAGGGCGGTTCCCTCTATTTAGTAAACGCGCAGAGCCAAATTCTGGATTCTGTCGCATACCCCGAATTGCCTACGGGGAAATCGTGGGCGTTGGGGACCTCCTCTGTGGGGGCAATGATTTGGGGCTATGCGGAATCGTCTCCGTACGGCGCTACCCTTGGGGTGGTCTCGGGTGAGCTGTCGCCATCGCCCTCGGCAAAGCTACCACCTTCGGGTTTTTATGCACAGCCGGTGGCATTGGCGTTTGACGCCGGTGAAAATGTCCGCTGTGAACTTGGCGGGGCGCTCCCGACGGAGTTGAGCCCGCAGGTGACTTCGCTGGTGCTGGATTCCACGAGCGTTGTGCGCTGCGCTTCCTTTGTTGCAGGGGCGACTCCCAGCCCTGTAGAGACGCGCACCTATTTATTTGAGTCCCAACCTGCGGTAGCCTCCGTGTTTGTGGTAGGTGACCCGGGGGCGTTCTTTGATCCCGACACGGGTATATACATGGAAGGTCCAAATGCGCAAACGGCGGAGCCCCATTACGGGGCGAACTACTGGCTGGACAAGGAACTCCCCGTGTTTGTGGAGCTGTTCGAGCCCGGCGTGAACTCGCCCGCCTTTGCCGAGAATGCGGGTTTCCAGATTTTTGGCAACTACAGCAGGATGCAAAAGAAAAAGTCCGTCGCAATTGTGTTCCGCGAAAAGTACGGGAATAACCGTTTGAAGTACCCGCTGTTCCCGGAGTTCCCCGAGTTGAAAAAGTTCAAGTGGTTCGTTTTGCGCAACAACGGCGGCAATTACGGCTCCAACTATATCCAGGACCGCCTGGCGAGTTCCATTACGGAGGGCCTGGGCGTCGATTACCAGCGGGGGAGACCCGCCGTCGTGTATTACAACGGCGAGTACTATGGCATCCACAACATCCGCGAAAAGTCCAACGAGTACTACTTTGAGACGCATTACGGCTACGATTCGGATGAAATCGATTTGCTCAAGGCCGACAACTCGGTGACCAGCGGCTCTGCCGTCGATTACGTGGCGCTCATGGATTGGCTCGAGACGCACCACCTGGACAACGACGAGAATTATGCCTATGTTGCCTCGCTCATGGATGTGGACAACTTTATGAATTACGTCCATACCGAGATTTTTGTGAACAATAGGGATTGGCCCGGGAACAACCTCAAAAAGTGGCGTTGCCATAATCCAGGTACGCCATGGAGGTGGTTCTTGTACGATCTGGATTTTGGCTTTGGCAACAACCACAGCGAGTACAAGAACAACATATTTGAGTTTGCAACGGCGGAGAACGGCGAATCGTGGCCAAACGGCCCCGAATATACGCTCTTGTTGCGGAGGATGTTGGAGAACGAGGACTTCCGTGTGGCGTTCGTCAACCGCATGGCTGTGCTTTTGTCGATGAATTTTGAGTCGGGCCGGATTTTGAGCCGCATTGACGCTATGATGTCGGAAATGGAAAGCGAAGTGGCCCGCGATCAAAAACGCTGGAATTTGAACGCCTCCCACATGAAGTCGGGGCTGGACCAACTGAAGACCTTTGCCTCGGAGCGTCAAGCTATCGTTATGCAGGAGCTTGCGGAGTATTTTAAGCTCCTAGAAACAGTTTCTGTTACGTTGTCTGTAGAAGGTGGCGGAAGAATCCTCGTTCACGGGCTCCCTCTGGACCGACCTGAAATGAAAATTGACTTCTTTACGGGACTTGGGATTAGTGTGACGGCCATGGCTAATGGTAGCGAAATTTTTACAGGCTGGAGCGACGGAGAAACGTCCCCGACCCGTGTAATTATGCCTGAAAACGGTGTTTCGTATACAGCGAAGTTTAAGTGATTTTTTGTAATTGCTAAATTTAGAGTACTATGAAATTCGATACCAATATTCTTTGCATTGGCGCGGGCTACGTCGGTGGCCCCACTATGACTGTTATCGCCGACAAGTGCCCCGGCGTGAAGGTTACCGTAGTTGATATTAACCAGGCCCGTATCGACGCCTGGAACAGCGACAATCTCCCGATTTTTGAACCCGGCCTCGATGACGTGGTGAAACGTGCCCGTGGCCGTAACCTCTTCTTTAGCACCGACATTCCGGCGGCCATCAAGGAAGCGGACATCATCTTTGTTTCCGTGAACACCCCGACCAAGACTTTCGGTCACGGTGCCGGCAAGGCTTCTGACCTGCAGTACTGGGAAAAGACGGCGCGCAACATCTTGGAAATTGCCGACGAAGGCAAGATCATCGTCGAGAAGTCGACGCTCCCCGTGCGTACCGCCGCCGCGATGGAACGCATCTTGAACTCTAACGACAAGGGCCTGCACTTCGAGGTGCTCAGCAACCCCGAGTTCCTTGCCGAAGGCACCGCTATCAACGACCTGTTTGAGCCGGACCGCGTGCTCATCGGCAGCCACCAGACGGAGTCTGGCCTTGCTGCTTGCCAGAAGCTGGTGGACGTGTATGCCCACTGGGTGCCGCGTGATCGCATCCTTACGACGAACCTCTGGAGTTCCGAACTCACGAAGCTTACCGCGAACGCGTTCCTCGCGCAGCGCATCAGCTCCATCAACTCCATCAGCGCCCTCTGCGAAAAGACTGGCGCCGACGTGGACGAAGTCGCCTACGTGATGGGTAAGGACCGCCGTATCGGCCCGAAGTTCCTGAAGGCCTCCATCGGTTTCGGCGGTAGCTGCTTCAAGAAGGACATTTTGAACCTCGTGTACCTGTGCGGTTACTACGGACTTCCCGAAGTCGCCGCCTACTGGGAAAGCGTCGTGAAGATCAACGAGTGGCAGACCCACCGCGTGGTGGACCGCATGCTCGAGACCATGTTCAACACGATTGCAAGCAAGAAGATTGCCGTGTTCGGTTTCGCCTTCAAGGCGAACACCGGCGATACCCGCGAAAGCCCCGCGAACCTCGTGGTGCGTGATTTGCTCGCCGAACATGCACAGCCGGTCGTGACCGACCCGAAGGCCATCCCCGATGCCAAGCGCGACCTTAAGGACGTGCTCGACCAGGTCCAGTTCGAGGAAGATCCGTACAAGGCTGCCGAGGGCGCCCATGCCGTGGTGGTCTGCACCGAGTGGAAGTGCTTTGCCGAACTCGACTGGAACCGCATTTACAAGGGCATGGCGAAGCCTGCCTTCGTGTTCGATGGCCGCAATATCCTCGATGCCGACGCTCTCCGTAAGATCGGGTTTGAAGTTTCCAGCATCGGTAAGGGTAAGGCGGAGTAAGAAGCAGGTATTATGGTCGCTTGTAAGAACGTCGTGATCTTTGGTGGCAAGGGCTTTATTGGCTCGCATTTGGTTTCTTTTCTGAAGGAAAACGCTCCGGAATTGAAGGTTTATGTGGCCGATATCTTGGCAGATGGGTCGAGCCCATTTGAATGCAAGGTGGATGTGCGTAATCCGATAGACATTGAAGGTGACTTCGGCTCGGATACTATCATTTTCAATTTTGCTGCGGTCCATCGTACTCCGGGACATCCTGATAGGGCTTACTTCGAAACGAATATCCGTGGTGCGGAAAACGTTTGTGCGTTTGCCGAGGCGCATGGTATCAACAACATTGTTTTTACCAGTAGCATCGCCCCATACGGGGCGTCCGAAGACGTCAAGACCGAGGAAACTCTGCCGACTCCAAATACCCCGTATGGCATTTCCAAGCTGGTGGCTGAAAAAATACACCAGACATGGCTTGCGGGCGACCCGAATCGGAAACTGTCCATTGCGCGTCCTGGAATTGTTTTTGGTACGGGCGAACACGGCAACATGACTCGTCTGTATGCGGGGTTGAAAAAGCGCCGCTTTGCCTATGCCGGCCGCAAGGATACGGTCAAGGCGAATATCTACGTGAAGGACTTGGTCCGCGTGATGTGGCTGATGGCCAACGATTCCGATAGGTTCCAGTTGTACAATTGCTGTTCTTATCCGGCCCCTACGATTGAAACCATTGTCAAGGCGATGCTCAAGGCGACGAAAATGAATCGCTGCGTTCCCTATATCCCCAAAAAGCCCATGATGTTTGCTGCACGCGTTGGTGGAATGCTCGGCGGGCTCGGTTTGGGAATATGTCCCGATCGCGTTAAAAAGCTTATGGTCAGCACCAACATCTGTGGCAAGGCCCTGTCGGAAAAGTACCCGTTGAAGTTCTCTCTGGAAGAAGCCTTCGCGGACTGGTTCAGGGATTGCGACGGAAAGGTCCTCGAATGAGTGCGAGTGTCGTCATTCCTACGTTAAATGCGGAACGCTTCATCGGGGCTCTCCTTGAAAGGCTTTTGTCCCAGACGGTAAGGTTCAATGAGATTGTCGTCATAGATTCGGAATCTACAGACAAGACCGTCGAAATCGCCAAGTCTTTTGCTGGCGTTACCGTTCTTAATGTCGAACGCAGGAATTTTAACCATGGCGGCACTCGCGACACAGCTATTCAAAAAACGACGGGCGATATCATTCTCTGCTTGACGCAGGACGCCTTGCCCGTCGATGAAAACTACGCTGCGAACTTGATTGCGCCTTTTGCGGACGACGAAAAGATCGCGATGTCGAGCGGAAGGCAGATTGCAAGGGACGACGCCCCCGTGACGGAAAAGTTGAATCGTGAATTCAATTACCCGGAGCATGTGTTTGTCCGTAGTAAGGAAGACTTGCCGCGTCTGGGCGTCAAGACATTCTTCTCGTCGGATTGCTGCTCCGCTTATCGGAGGACGGCCTACAATGATATCGGAGGCTTTGACAAGGATATCCTGGTGAACGAGGACATGAAAATTGCCGCCCAGTTTATCTTTGCCGGTTACAAGATTGCCTATGTGGGAACCGCCGGAGTTTATCATTCCCACAATTATTCCCTAAAGCAGCAGTTTACTCGAAATTTCGATGTCGCCGCGTTCATGAAGATGAACGACGACCTGTTCGCCGGCGTGTCCGCCGCATCTGAAGGCATGAAGATGGTGAAGTGGATCCTTTTGCGCTTGGCGAAGCGGGGCCGCTTTATCGCTGCCGGCTATTATGTTGTTGAATGCGCGACAAAGCTTTTGGCGAACAAGCTGGGCGCCCGATACGAGAAATTGTCAAAAAAGACTAGAATTCGATTCGCTCTGAATAAAAACTATTGGAAAACACACGAATAGGTATTTATGCGAATATTGTTTCTGACGCCGTATGTGCCGAGTGATAGGGCGGGTGGAGAAAAATTCACCAGATTGCTGCTTGAGGACCTGTCCAAGGAAAACCAGGTGGATCTGGTCTATTACAAGTATTCCTTCGATAAAGAGTACGTGTGTCCGAACGAGAATGTCCGCGTCCTGAAAGTCTGCAAGAACTCTACGCTTGTGAAACTCTGGAACAGCGTTAGGCACCCGACGCTTCACCCGACATTCTCTATTCGATTCAGTTACAGGTTGCTGCGATTCTTGAAAAAAGCCTGGAAGCAGAATTCCTACGACTTGCTGTATCTGGACCATAGCCAGATGCTTTTGTATGGCAAACATTTCCCGGATGCCAAGAAGGTCCTGATGTCGCACGACGTCATGGCGGAGCGCTTTGGCCATAATGGCGGCCTCGTTTCGAAATTCGTGAGACATTCTGAAGGCCGCTTGATGCATATGCCCAAATTGACCATCTTTACATTCAGCCCAAAAGATGTTGATTTGGTAAAGAGCGCCTATGGGTTGCCTTCCCTCTATACGAATTTCTATTTGGACGAGAACATTGTAAAGGCCGTGCCCCAGAAGGTTGAGGACCGCCTTGTCTTTTTTGGCAAGTGGAAGCGTCCTGACAATTTCGACGGTCTGAAATGGTTCTTTGACAATGTCTATCCCAGTCGGCCGAAGACCGAAAAGTATGTGATTATCGGAATCGGCATGCCGGACGATTTCAGGAAGTACGTAGAAAGCCTTCCGAACGTGGAGTACTTGGGCTTTGTCGACAATCCGTATGAAATCATTGCGAACAGCAAGGCTGTCATTTCCCCGATTTTTTCTGGAGCCGGCGTAAAGGTGAAGGTTGTCGAGTCGCTTGCATGCGGCACGCCTGTCGTCGGGAATGAATTTGCCTTTGAAGGCATCTCGCAGGACTTCTCGGACTTCATGTTGCTTGCCGAGTCGCCTTCGGATTATGCGAAGAGGATCGATTCGATGGAGTTTGATTGTGCCGCCAGGGGTGTATTCAAGAATTTGTTCCTTAGAAAATATCAGAGCAGGTCGATTCCCGCTTATCTGAAAGAGTTGTAAATTTGCTTATCTATATCATCATATTCGCCCTGTCAACGCTGTTTTTTTATAAGGCGTCAAGAATCAGTGATACGAAACAGCGTTGGCTTCTGGTGTTGCTCGCAATCTTGCCGGTGGCGCTGATTGCCGGCGTGCGCGATGATTGCATCGGCACGGACGTTTTGGTTTATGGTAAAGATTGTTTTTTAGATGTTTATCAAAGTAGGTGGTATTCAGAAATAGATCTCGTTTGGATGATCCGCATGGAACCGGGTTATTTGCTTCTGAACTATGTGGTAAGCCGCTTTACGGGTAGCTATAATGTTTTTTTTGGTGTCTTGATGGCCGTGCAGATGTTTTTCGTGATGAAGGCTTTGCTAGTGTTCAGAAATCGCATGCCCGTATGGTTGGCGCTTCTTGTTTATTATTTCTCTTATTACAATATTTCGCTGAACCAAATGAGGCAAAGTGCGGCTTGCGCAATAGTCCTGTTTGCCTGTACCTATGCGTATAAGCGTAAATTGCTGCCCTTCTTGATCGTTGTCGCGTTTGCTTGTACCTTCCATATATCCGCATTTGTGGCTTTTGCTATCTATCCCCTGTTCATTTTTCTTAGAAGAACCCAGTCGTATAAAATGATGTGGTCCATGGTGATTATGGGGATTGTCATGGCCTTATTGGTCCAGAAATCGGTGGATGTGGTGTTGGCGACAATGGGATTGAATGCCGACTATGCGCATTATTTTAAAGACAGTACGCATGGGTTCTTTATTACGAAATTCCTAATTACACTGCCCATGCCGATCATTTTCTTTTGTTATAGGAAAAGGTTTTTCAGAAAGGAAACGATATACTTGGCGTTTTCTTTGATTGTCATGGTCGTTGCAACGCAAGCGAGAGAACTTATCGGCAATGATGCCGAACGTATTATGAATTATTTCGTAATAACCCAAATTTTTGCTTTGCCATTTGTTTGCGCGCATTTGAATAAGACCTGGCAAAAGGTGGTGGGAACTCTGGGAATGTGTTTTTATGTCGCATATTGGTATTATATGTTTATATATAATGGTTATCACGACACGTTCCCATATACATCGATTATTTTGAAACAGTGGCTGTAAGATGAATGAAAAAATAGATTTTGTTATTTTGTGGGTCGACGGGAATGACCCGAAGTGGCTCGCTGAGAAAAACAGATGGGATCCGAATTATACCCCCGAGTCGGTGATTCGTTTTCGTGATTGGGATAATCTACAGTATTGGTTCAGGGCTGTTGAAAAATTTACTCCGTGGGTAAATAGAATCCATTTTGTAACCTATGGACATTTGCCCAAATTCTTGAATACGGAGCATCCTAAATTACATGTAGTGAAACATTCCGATTTTTTGCAGCCCGATGTTTTGCCGACGTTTAATTGCAATCCTCTGGAACTCAATTTGCATAGAATTCCGGAATTGTCGGAGCAATTTGTCTATTTTAACGATGATATGTTCCTTTTGAAAAGTCTGCGCCCGGGATTCTTTTTCAAGAAGGGCCTCCCTTGCGACAGGGCTGTTTTTAATGCGCTTATTCCGAATGGGGAATCCTTGTTCAGTTTAAGGGCCAACAACATGGCGCTGGTGAACAAAAACTTTTCGAAGAAAAATTGTTTAAAACGAAACTTCTGCAAATATTTTACGCTAAAATACGGATTGAATCTGTATAGAAATCTTGCCTTGATTCCGTGGGGACAGTTTACGGGATTTTATGACGACCATCTTCCGGTAGCCCATACCAAGACTCTCATGGAAGAGGTTTGGAACAGTGAAGCTGAAACTCTTGAAAAGACGACGATTCATAAGTTTAGGCAAAATGACGACGTGACCAATTGGCTCTTTAGGTACTGGCGCTATGCGAAGGGGAACTTCGTCCCTTGTAAAAGCAGAGGTCGGTTCATGGAAATATCGGAATCATCCATGAAGGAAATTGAGGACGTCATTTTGAATCAGCGCGAGCCGATGGTCTGTTTGAACGATTCTGATCCGAAGATGAATTTTGAAAAATTGAAGAACGAGCTTATAAAAATATTTGAGAAGTTGCTTCCCAATAAGTCTACCTTTGAAATTTGACCATGTATAATTACTCCATCATTATTCCGCACAAGAACTTGCCGAAGCTTTTGCAGAGGTGCCTTGATTCGATTCCTGAACGGGATGATGTTGAAACGATTGTCGTGGATGACAATAGCGATCCTTCTGTTGTCAATTTTGAAAAATTTCCAGGCCTTCAAAGAAAGAATGTTCAAGTCGTTTTTGACAAAACGGGCCTGGGGGCAGGGCATGCTCGCAACGTCGGCCTTTTGAAGGCCTCGGGTAAGTGGCTTGTATTTGCAGATTGCGATGATTTCTTTGAAAAAGATTTGCTTGATTCCCAAATGGACGCCTTCAAGGATGATGTTTGTGACCTTGTTTTTTTTAAGATAAATTATAAGGATTCGGAATCCCTGGTGATTGCAAATTTTGAGCATAAGGCGAATTCTGTTTTTGATTTGGCGAAAAAAGAAAACGACCAAGGCTATATTCGATACAGACGAAATGCTCCATGGGCGAAGTTTATTCGTCGAGAGCTTGTTGAAACCAATAATGTGAGGTTTGATGAAACTCGCTGGAGTAATGACGCCTGGTTCAGTACACGGATAGCTTTGCTTGCCCAAAATGTTGAATATATAGATTCTCGCATATACAATTATACGTACAGAAACGACTCCTTGATTAAAGCGTCTTCTGTGGAAGCCTTGCGATGCCGACTTGGTGTTGCGTTAAAATGTGAGAGCATGTTGATTGACAACGGGTGCGCTCAATACAGGGCAAAACATGTTGAATATTGGTTCTATTTGTTGTTAAAGAAATCCCTGTGGAAGGGAATTTGCAATTGCTCTCGTGTCGTGAAAACTATAGGATTGAAGGGCTTTGTCAGAGGATTTCTTTCAAATTTGAAAAACGATATGTTGAAGAAAAAATCCTAGAAAGCGAATGAAGTCTGTGCGAAACTAATTGTCCTGATTTATGCCTATGAGAATCTTCCTGATTGGTTTGATGTGCTTTTTGGGAGCCTGCGCCTTTAATGAAGGTGAATCAGAACTGTGCTTTGTTGGGGATTCTATAACGCACCAATGGGACTTGAATTATTTTTTTCCAGGATATTCTATAAAAAAACATGCTGTTGTTGGTGCAAAAGTTCAAGATATTGACAAATGGGATGTGTCGGATTGCAAAGGGCTTACAACGGTATTGTTAATCGGGACGAATGATATAGGCACAATCCGTCTAGATGATTCTAAAGCGGAAGCGAGCCGAAGCTATTTCGCAAAGCTCTTTATGGAACGCGCTAGAAAAATATATGCCGAGAAATTGGTTGTCGTTTCGATTTTGCCCCGGAATTATTTGGGGAAACAAGATACCTCCGTGAACTTGAATATTGAATTGCAGAATGCCGTTTTGAAAGATTCTTTGCAATCGTCGTCGCTTCGATTTGCTTTTGTCAATGTGTTCCCTTATTTCCTTGAGAAGGGGTACGAAATAGATGAAGACCTGTTGTATGATGGTCTACATCCAAGTCCCGAAGGCTATGAGGTTTTAACTAGGAGGGTGCGAGAAAAATTATGAAAATCCGACTTCTTCTGATTTGCAGCTTGTTATTTATATCCTCCTCCTTCGCGTCTTACTATATGTTAGGCATGCGTAATTCGAAGTACGCTTATGCCGCATACGAGAATACAAGGCATTGGGGCGTGGCTTTGGAAAATTCCATCTTTGTTGAGGAAGTCGAACTCCAATATGCAAGGGCGGCGGCTTTTTACACGTTTTATCTAAACTTTGGGCTCGAAGGGGCCTATACGCTTTATTATGGTCGCCGTTACAATGGGGATTTTTATGATGTTGGCGCCATGTTGACGTTGAACTACAATATCGTGGGCCGGCTTCTTCAGATTGGGGGAACGTTCCAACCCTTTTATGATAGTGATCTAAAGTCCAGGAATGCCTATAATGCTTGGGTGCAGGCAATCCCCTTGGATGAAGTAGGCCTTTTTCTTGGAATAAAGAATCAGGCTGAATATAGGGACTTGGAAAGACGGGCCTATGTGGGCGTGGTTTTTGACTTGCCTCATATTGTTTTGAAACCAGAGGTCTCTACGCCATTGGAAAAAGGGTGCAAGTCAACGACTAGGATAACGGTGAATTTCATTTACAGAAATTCGCTTTAATCTTGCTAGTAGTCTTGTGATACAAGAATTCCCATAAATAAGCGAAAAGAACTGGTAATCCGACCCCGGCAATAAGGTAAATGGCTATGAGCAAGGCGTTGTCGTTTGTAAGTGGGGTTAGCCGGGCGAGGTTTACGGATTCGTCCGATTCGTGAAGTATACATGTAACGGCTTTAAATGCCAATAGATGTAATCCCATGATATAAAAGGATTTCTTTCCGACAATCTGGATTCCTTTGCCCAAAAGAGAACCTTCGATTTTTTTTGACAGGAAGCAGATCGCATATAGGGCGCAGGTAGATCCGATTGCGATATGGAACAGATCGTGGAATTTGTTGTCGTTTAAAAGGATGTTCCCGTTGAATAAGAAGTTTTGCCATGACGCGATGGCTGCGCATAAAAAAACGGGGAGAGAATCAAACTTGACTTTTTTGACTTGGAACAAGTATTGGCCGCAACAAAGGAGGGATAAAACGACGAGGGTGTTGCTGAATCTATTTAGGGTCCAGTCAAATTGATTAGAAAGTACGCTGGATGCCGTGGACAAAAATACGCAAATGCACGCCCGAGCTAGAGGATATTGGTCTTTCCAAATTTTTTGGGAGAAAAAAGTGATTAATGAATAGCCGATTAAGGCGAGGCATAAGACATACGCAAACCACAAGGGGCTAACGATGGGCTCTCTTCCGGCAAATAGCAGCGCTTCAATGATTTTTTTGATGAAGTCTACGGAAGTATACGGTTGCAGCGCTTGACTATACCCAAGATTTGGTCCGCTGCTGTAGAACCCGATTTTAAAGAAAAAATTGTGCATTAAGATGGCGGGGATGTAAATCGCGATAGTCCATAGATAAATCGTTTTAAGCTTGCTTTTTGCAAAATGGAATGGGGCTAATAATCGGTCTTCCTTTAAAAAGAATCCAGAAATAATGAAGAATGCGGGTACGTGCCAACCACCACCAAGAATTGTTTTTAAGGGGAATGCGGCGTTAAAGTCGTTGGCAAAATTGATGTGCCATAAAACAACGGCGATAATTGCAAATCCCTTTGCAATGTCAACAAAGGCGTATCGCTGATTCGGAGGAGAGGTCTTGGCGGTAGAATTGCCCATATTTTAAAGATAATTTAATTTTCAAAGGAATTGTATGCGACTGAATAGAAATTATACGAATTAAACTAAATGGCCTAGTCCACTTTGCGGCTGAAAGTGTGTTTTTTGTTCTTTTCTGCTTGTTGCTTTTTGGTTATTTGCTAGAAAAAGATTAAATTTAAAGATTATGAAAAGGCTTTTCATCTTTTTTTTCTTTTGTTGCTCGTTTGTAGGGATGTCCTTTGCCGACCCTATTAAAGTCGCAACCTGGAATATCCGTATTAACATAAAGAAAGATTCTATTGCGGGGAATATTTGGGCCAACCGCCGTGAAGCGATGGTTAAAATAATCAAATCCAATGACATTGACATTTTAGGGGTTCAGGAAGATTACAAGAAGGAACTGAATGAACTGAATTCACGGTTGGATGAATATCGAAGAGTCGGTTTTCCGAACCATGAAAATGGACGGTTGGGGTCGTTCAATTCCATCTTTTTCAAACAGGACCGATTCGAAGTCCTTGACAGCGGGATGTTTTATCTCGCGGAAGACGATACAAAGCCTGTGCTAGGGTGGAACGGGGCGTACATCCGTTCGTGTACCTGGGTGAAGTTCGGAATAAGGCGCCGTCAGGCTGTGTTCTGGGTGTTCAACGCTCATGGTGACTATGCGGGCGGAGAGGTGGAGCGAGAATCCTCTAAGTTGCTTATCCAGAAGATAAAGGATATTGCCGGCGAATCGTCGAATGTCATATTGATGGGTGACATGAACTTCAACCAGAAAAGCGATGGATACGAAATCCTGAACTCATCGAACGTTGTGCGGGACGGTTATCATCTGGCCGAGCAAAAAAAGTCCACGGGCGGCACGTTCAATAGGTTTAAGAAGGATTATGTATCTGACGAACGCCTGGACCATGTTTTTGTGACCAAGCCCGTCCGCGTCCTGGAATACGAGATCTTGTTGGACAAGTACGAAAAAGACGGGGAACAGCGTTTCCCGTCAGACCATTATCCGGTTATCTTGAAGCTGGATCTGTAAAGAAAAAGTCTTTGATTCTCTTTGTCGCGTTTCCGTCGATGTCCTTGATGAACAGTTGCCGCAAGAACTGACGCTTCTGTTTTTCGGGGTCGTTCCCGTTTGCAATGTCGCGGATGGCGTTTTGGAGCTCGTCAATGTTATGGGTGATGTGGCCGGCGCAGACGGATTCGATGGGTTCGATGAAGAATCCGCGGGTCGCACGATACTCTTCTATGTCATAGAAGTAGTAGATGATGGGACGGTCCATGTATAGAAAATCGTAAACCGTGGTGGTGTAGTCCGTGATGATGCTGTCGGAAATGGCGAGCAGTGGGTTTAGGCTTGTCCTGATATTCTGAACCAGGTCCTTATAGAACAGGATGTGCTTGCTGGATTCCTTGGAGATGACATTCGTCATGGCATCCTGAATGGGGTGGACCTTCGCGATGATTAAGGTGTCGGTATCTTCCAGCGTTTTCTCGAGAGATTCGAGCTCTTCGGCGGTCACGTGCCCCCAAATGGAACGCGTGGTCGCTTTGGATGCGTCGTAAAATTCACGGGTGCGGTTTTCGTAATCCCGGTGGGTGGGTACATAGGTAATCAGTTTCTTGAACTTGAAGCCTACAAGTTCTTCAATCTGTTGGCGGAGCGCCGAATGGTCCCTGAACAAAATGTCGTTACGCGGGAAGCCCAGGGATATGAAGTTGGAATAATAGTGACAGTTGTCTAAGGCTATGAATTTGGAACAGATATCGGAAATGGAGAGGTGGTAGTCGTATAGGCGATGCATGTCCACCTGTTCCTGCAACATTTTCTTGAATCCCCCGTGGTTTTCCCAACGGTGGAATTCGTTCTTGATGAGCCCGCCGAAATAGTTCAGGCAAACGGTCCGTTGCGTAGAAACCTTGTACTCGACTTTGGTATAGTCGGAGTCGGTAAAAATGGTATAGCACCGGCAAAGGGATTTGAACTTGTTTACTTTGTCGCTGTTGAGTACGAAATGAATCCGGTTGGGGAAAAAGTCCTTGCAGTAATCCTTGTAAGACTTCAGCCGGTCCTTATGGTAGTAAAGAATGAAAAAATGGTAATCGTTGAATTTCGGATCCCGGAGCATGTCGTTGAAAAGGCAAAGGACATTGTCGGATTCGCCGTTGAGAATGTCGTAACCGTCAATGCTGCAGTTCTTGTGCGGATAGAAGAAAATGGCTTTGCGGTCTTTTGCGGTCGTCCTGTTGACGATTCTCTTGATTGCCAGCTTGATGTCGTTGATAATTTTCATTTTTTCTTCTTGAACCTTTCTTTTAATAATTCAACGAGCTCTAGCATGTCCGGATTTTTTCTGAGCATAAGCCAATATAGGAAAAATGCCAGGCTGCCGCCGATGAAGATGGTGACAATGTGAGGTAACTCTAGATAGGTTACAAGATAGGCCGGAATGCAGGCGAGTATGCAACGGATGAGGTAAGGCGAGAAATCCTTGACTTGCTGGATGTAGCCCAGGTGGAAAAGCTTTCCTGTGTAGTAGGTGTTGATGAAAACGGCGATTTGGTTATAAAGGAACTTGGCGAAGCAGATGGCGAGGATGCCATGTGGAATGGCCAATAGAATAAGGCTGATGGAGATGGTCTTCTTCAAGATTTCCAGTTTTAAAAAAAGGTCTGACCGGCCTTTGACCTTGAGTAGGTTCAGGTTGATCGTACTTAGATGGTCGAACATGTAGGAGAAGGCGAAAATATGGAGATAGATGACGGATTCCGCCCATTTGTCGGTGAGGATGAGAAGTATGACGGGCTTTGCCAACGCGCAGAGTATGCCGGAAATGATGAAGATTCCAAGAGAGGTAATCCGGATGTACTTGCGGTATATGCGAACCAATTGCTCGTCGTCGTCCTGGATTTTTGCGAGAATGGGGTAGGTGACGGTTTGCAGTACGCCATTTATTGTACTGCCCGGCAGGTCGGCGATGCTCGTGCCGCGGGAATAGTAACCTAGATCCTGCGCGGAGTAAAATTTACCGATGGCGAATGTCGTGAAATTTCTATAGAATGTATGCAAGAGACCGGCCGCGAGCAACTTGCTGCCGAATGCGCCAAGCCTTTTGAAGGACTCCGTGCTGAAGCCAGCTTTGGGAATCCACCTGCAGACGTAACAGATGAAGACCAGGTTGACGCCTGCGGCGATAATCTGCTGATGGACAAGGGACCATACTCCAAAACCCGCATAGGCGAACGCGACCCCGCAGATTCCGGAAATGAGCGTCGCGGCAACCTTGCGCTTTGCGAGGGACTTGAAGTCCAGCTGGATGTTCAGCATGGACACTTGGACCGCCATGGCCGCATTGATGATGAGCGTGACGGCTTGTACCCTTAGGATGGGGCAAAGTATGGGGATTTTGAAAAAGCCTGCTATTGATGGGGCGAGGAAAAAGAGGATGGCGTAGACGGCTACGGATATGAGTAAATTGAAATAGAAAACGGTGCTGTAATCTTTTTGCGTCGGGTCTTTTGTCCTGATCAACGCGGAATTAAACCCGCTGTCGATGAACGCCTGGGATATGTCGAAAAAAATGGCGAGCAGGCCGATGGTACCATAATCGGATGGCAACAGCAATCGTGCCATGATGATTCCCAGCAAAAACTGAATTCCCTGCGAGGAAATTCGTTCTATGAAGTTCCATTTGGAACTGCTGAGAGTCTGTTGCTTAATTGACGCCATCTTTCCAGTAGAATTTTATGAATGACTGATGGGGGACCCGATCCTCTTCAGGGGGGAGCTGCATGTAGTCGCCATAAACTGCCCGCAAAGCCGTGTCATAATCTTTTATCGCGTAGAATTTCGCTCCGTCGAAATCCAGAAGTATCCGCTCGTCGTAGGAACCTACAGGAAGGTGCTCCACGGGGCCGTTGTCCATCACGGCGAGCTGGGAGTAGAACCGGGCCGTTCCAAAAGGAATGCGGGCGATCCTTTCGTTGTATTCCTTTTGCATTTTGTGGCCGCCGAGGCCGTTCCTTCTGCGGATTTTATGATAAAGGAGCTTGAGCGCTTCCTTGATTCCCGAACAATGGGAAAAACGGCGGAACTGGATTTTTTTCCCGATGATTTTTGCCCAGTCGTCGTGCAAGTCGTTGTAGAGCTTCTTGAACTCGTCAAAGTCGTCCGGAACGCCGTCGAGCGGGAAGATGTCGATCCAAACGCCTGCGGGCTGCGCGATCCAGTGGCCGCTCTGGGCGACGGTCCTCTTGTTGTCGAATACGCGGGCGTAGGCAATCAGGCTGTCGTATTTGCATTCCTTGCCGAAGAACGCGAGTTCGAAATGGTTGGACTTGTACGTCTTTAAGAAACGTTCGTAATCCGGGCGCGGCATGCAGATGTCGATATCGTTGTCCCAGGGAATGAATCCCTTGTGCCGTAGCGCTCCGATGAGAGTCCCGTAGGCCAGCGAATAGCGGATGTTTTCTTTTTCGCAAAACTGATGGACATCTTTCAGGATGTCGAGGGCGAATGCTTGCAGCTCTTTTAGGGTTAGTTCTCTCATGTCTGAAAATCCCAGCTAAAATTCGCTGTAGTCAATGGGTTCGCCGATGGACTTGAAATAGAGATTCTGCTCTTCTAGGGTATGGGGCGTGCCGACATCGTCGGGGAATTGCATCCAGTTCTTGCCGTATGAAACTTCCAATATGGCTTTGGGGTTGCTTGGCGCCGGAAGGGCTGTATTCTCGAAAGGAATGGGTTGCAACGGGAACAGGTCGCTGGTGCTCCTGAACCCGCGGAACTTGAACTCGGTGAGGTCCCAACTGCCGATCCCCGGTGTAATGCGGGAGGTCGGTTCCTGAGAATAGATGTTGTTCGTCTCCAGTTCCTTTTCGTAAAAATCGAACCTGTCTTTCCAGTTTAAATTGCCGTGTACAAAATTGCAGATTTTCTCGCGGTAGGCAATATACTGCTCTTCGGTAACTTCTTCCCTGACATAGTCGTTCGGGAAGAATTCCAGGTTCATTGAATTCCTGAGGCTGGTTCCCTGAAAAAGGTGAAGGCAGAAGGGAGTCAGGATGAAAACGTATTTGCCTGGATTTTCCCGGATTGCCATGTCGTAGAATTTTGCGGAGAAGCAGTTCTTTTTCGTGGAATCGACCCATACAAAGTCTTTTTTCGCGATGTCGATGAGCCTGTTGAACTGCTCGCGCGTGACGCTCAAGTCGATGTCGTCGTCCCAGGGGATGAATCCCCCGTGCCGGCATGCTCCGAGAAGGGCCCCGCCGTCCAGGAAAGGCGTTATGCCGTACGGTTCGAGCAGCTTGAGAATTTGTCGCGTGAAGTCAAGTTCCTTAAGCTGGAATTCCCGCAGGTAGCCGGTGGCCGGCTTCATCTGCGTGATGTCGAAATGATGCTTGAGGTATTCGACTTGATATTTTAACGCTTTGATCTCTTCGTCCTTCTCTTTGATTTTAAGCCTGCTCCTGAAAACGACCGCATATATTTTCTTCAGGACGTTTTTCGCCGGATTGGGGATGAGCTTGTTTACGACGCCGTTCATTGGAAAGACCTTTAGATGAAACCCTTGGCCTGCAGATCCTTAAATGCAGCGACAAGCTTGTCGTAATCCGCCGTTGTAAGCGCTCCGATATGGCCCACGCGGAATATGGTATCCTTCATGTCGCCGCCATTGGGGCAAATCCACATGCCGTATTCGTCCTTGATCTTGAGGAAGATGTCGTAGGCGCTTGCCGTTGTCGGGTGAAGCGGGGTTACCGCGTTCGAAAGGGATTCCGAAACGATTTCGAAGGGCATGCCCTTGATTTGTTCGCGGAAATAGTTCGCGAGGGATGCCGTGCGTGCTATCTCTGCTTCGACGCCTCCGTTGGCTTCGATTTCCTTGAGCCGCGCGTTGATCTGGCGGAGAATGCTCACGGCGGGCGTCCACGGGGTCTGTCCGCGTTCGGCGTTCTTCAAGGCGATCTTCAAGTCCAGATACTGGCACTTGCATTTGATGCCGTCGATGCGGGCGAGAGCCTTGGGCGAAAGAGCCATTACCGAAATGCCCGGAGGGCAGGCGAGCGCTTTCTGCGAGCCCGTGATCATGACGTCAGCCCCGAGTGCGCCCATGTCGAACGGGTCGGCAAGGAAGGTGCTGATGCAGTCCACGATCAAGAAGAGGTTGTTCCTCTTGCAGAAATCGCTGATGAGCTGCATGTCGTAATGCACGCCGGTCGATGTCTCATGCTTGTTCACTATAAAGGTGGTGTAGCCTTTGCCTTCGTAGGCGGCGAGGTGTTCCGCCTTAAGCGCCTTGCCCGGCTCGAGCTTGATCTCGGCAAAGGGAATTTCGTGCAGTTCGCAGAGTTCCACGAAACGGTGGCCGAAGCTTCCTCCGTTGACGATGATGGCCTTGTCCGCAGGGGTCAGGGTGTTCATGATGGCGGTTTCCATGCTGGCGGAACCCGATCCCGTGATGAAGGCGACTTTTGATCCTTCCGGAGCCTTCGCGAATTTCTTTATCAGGCGCTCGTTCTCGAACATCAGTTCGGAGAATTCCTGGGTACGGAAATAAGGGACTTGTTCTGCCCCGATGGCGCGGACGGCGTCGCTAGATTGTACGGGACCCACAGTGAAATTGATCATAATGACCTCTAAATTTCGTGAAAATTCACTTTTTCGTTAAATTGCTGCATGATGAACGCCATCTGGATGCTTTCGCGGCGTCGCAGGCGTGCAGAAGAGAAACGATGATTGAATATGCAACGGACGAACTCCTGAACTTCATATCGCAGTCCAAAGCCGTCCCACTTGTAAAAGAATTTCTTGTTGTTGTTTTGGTCTTCGTATCTTAATTCGAAGTAATCCGTCTTCCACCAGGGAGCCGGTACATAGGCGTAGCCCTTTGTCCCGGAGATGACCAGGTCGCCTTCCGTCTTGACTCCGAGCCCCACCTTGAACGAACAGACTGCCTTGGGATAGCGCAAGACGCCCTTCGTGTAAATGTCTACGTCATTTTCCAGTCGGGAGAATAGCTCAAGGCTTTCGTACTGGATGCCCATCAGCTTGAGGATCGGAAGTAAAGGGTAGGACCCCTGCTCGAACATGGCTCCGCCGGCCTGCGCGGCGTCGAATTCCCTGCCTTTTTTGTCTAGCAACTGTGAAAGGGATGCCTCGATGTCGACGACTTCGCCGATAAGGCCGGACTTTATGAGGACGACCAGGTGGTTGAAAGCGGGGCAGTGCGCCGTCTTGTTCGCTTCCATGAGGATTACGCCCTGCGACTCGGCCAGCTTGTATAGTTCCTTGGCCTCTTCCCCGTTCAGGACCATGGGTGTTTCGCAGAGGACATGCTTTTTTGCCTGTAATGCGGACTTTATGTTGCCGTAATGGGCGAGGTGGGGCGTGGCGATATAGACCGCGTCGACGAGGCCGTACAGTTCGTCGAGGCTGGCACAGGGCGTGATGTCCGTGAATTTTTGGGCAAAGGAGTCGCTTGCGGCGATGTCGGTGTCGTACGCGGCCTGGACTTTGATGCCGCTTACGACGGAGGCTTCGGATGGGAATCTCTGCGCGACTCGCCCGCAGCCGACAATCCCGACTTTTAGGGTTTCCTGGGAGCTGTCCCGCAACATCGTGGAACTGATGCCCTCGGTGCGGGGCAGGTAAACGACCTGGCAGAACTCGTTCAGGTAATCGAATTTGCCTTCCCAGTCAGAGCCGATGGCGAAAATGTCCACATCGTATTTTTGTATGTCGTCTATCTTTTGGCCGATGTAATCCTCTATGATGATTTGATCGGCTAGCCCGGTCGCCTTGACCGCTTCGACACGTTCCAGAACGTTGTTGCGGACGTTCAGTTTTCCGCGATCCCGGTCGAAATTGTCGTTGGTGACGCCTACAATCAAGTAATCGCCCAAAGCTTTCGCTCGCTTGAGGAGATTGATGTGTCCCTGGTGTAGCAGGTCGTAAGTCCCGTATGTGATTACCTTTTTCATTGTGGAAATCAAAATAGAAATTTTATAATTCCCAAGTCCAGCAAGTCCGTGCAATGGCACGCTGAATTTGCGCAAAAAACAGGTGCTTTAGGCTTTAGCCGTTCTTTTTATGTCGGGCCAAAATTGACGAAACGGGATTTAGTAGCCAAAGGAATACTTTGATTCTGCACATGGCAAAAATTATGGCCATGATCAACAGGGTGACCAATACAAGAACCCCTATGTTGACGGGAATGTCAAAATGCTCTACCAGGTCAAAGAACAGAAGCAGCAGCAAGGTATGGTACATGTAGTAGACGAGGGTGTTCCTTCCCTCTTTTGCCATAAAGGGGCTCTTGAAACTGAACAGGTTGATTATCGAAAAACACAGTGACAACGCGACTACGTAAAAAGCGAGCCTAAGGGAAAATGCGTAGCCAACTGCAACGTCGAATTCCTCATAAGGGTGCAATCCCCAAATGACATGATGGATGTCGAAATTCAAAAAACCAAAACACGCGATGACGGTTACGGCGCAAATGGCAATTGCGAAAATGTGGTTCACCGATCTTATTTTTTCGATAAAGTTATTCTGTGCGACGCAGTAACCGACGACGAAGAACGGGAAGAAACAGAAAGTCCTTTGGATCGACAGTGCCCCGCTTAGGGTGGAGAATCCTATTAATGCGCCCAGCAAGAAAGCGACCGTGATGAGAACTTTACAATTCTTAAATGTCGATGCCATGATCTGAATTAAAAAACGCCAGCAAATTAGGCTCAGAAGATACCACAGGGACCAACTTGGAACAATCAAGTCCTGAAGTTCAATAGGTTCGGTGAGGAGAGTGGGTATTTTGTGTATGAAGTTGAATACGATGAATGTTTCGAGTAGTTTTAATTCGGATATCCAGAAATCCCGGCTGTATAAAGATTTTTTTTTGTAAAATACCCGCTAAGGAAAATGAAAAGCGGCATGTGGAACAAATAGATGAAATTATAGGTGGGCAAAACGTACGGCTTGTCCCAAAATTCACCGAAACAATGTCCTAATGCGACGCAAAAAATCAAAAAGAATTTTATGCTATCTATTTTGGCGTCACGATCCATGATTGGAGTTTTCCTTGATTTTTTTTTGCGTTTTTTTTGATATGAAAAAAAATATATAAATCCGTTTGTTTGCTGGATTTACAGGTTCCCGTCAATCCAATAATAACGTTCTGAAACCCATTTTTTTAGTGAGTCTACCGCATCTTCATAGGATTCGAAAGCGATGTCGTGATACATGTTTTCTGTGAAATTGAGCGTTGGCCAACGCTTGTTGTCGTTTTCGACGGCTTTTCTTATCCGTCGGGAAACAGATTCTATGGAATCGGGAACGTTTTTGAAGATGTGCTTGTTCTTGGCCCAATAGTTATGGCAGCTATTTTTAAAGGAATCGTTTTTCCAAAGCCATTTATACCATCCGAAGTTGCGCACGATCCAGTCTTTATGTTCTGTTGTCCCCGTCCTGAAAATTCCATAGGCTAAATCAAAATCCCAAACGGGGCCCATTTTTAGGACGTCTCCCTGTTCCCATGTGACGAAGATGCTTCGAAGAAATCTTGCGTCAAAATTCTTGGCAAATTCTTGAATCCAATAGTACCTTGCAAAATCAAGGGTGTCAATCCAATTGGATGGAATAAAATGAACAGTATCTTTTTTTTCATCTTCAAATTTGTTGAAGTGCTCGACAATGATGTCTATGGATTCTTGTGAGGGGGCTTTGGGATACTTTATTTCAAAGAGATTTCCGTTTTTTGTTTCGAAGAAGGGCTTACCATCATGGGATGTTGTCTTTTCAACTAAATAGCTGTTTTTATTTTTGTTTAGAATGACTCTGTTTTTTGAGACTTTTACGGATTCAACCAAAAGGTATAGTCCTATGTACTCGCGGTTGAAAAAGACCTCGACAAATTGAGCCTTTGGTGAATAGTCGTCCCCCAGTATGGAGGCGAGCTGATAGGTTACATAGTTTTTGACATGGGTTTTGTCTATGAAATTAGCGACCAGGGCGAAATCGGTCCCTTTGGGCATTCCGAACAAACTCTGTTTTTGGTCAAAGTCGAGCTTGATTCCGTATTTGGACATCCGAAAAGACGAATTTCCGCGGCCTCTTACGGTCAAAGTCATGATTTCGCTGCTCGGCCCGTCTTTCTCGTAAACTTGCAATTTCGCGTTGATTAACGTTTCTTTGTCGCGAATGCCTCGGAAATCATCTGTTTCTATAACAAGGCGCGGAACGCCAGCGAATGGGTATTCGCTGTCGTTGAGAGGTAAATAGTCTTGAGGACTGTTAGAAGAGTCCCACGAACATGCAGCCAATAAAAAGAAGGCTAATATTTTTTTTGCTTGCTTCAACGGCTAATATTTGCCATACTTGTATCCGAATCCATCGGAATGGCTATGCTGGTACTTGTTGATAACAAAGCTGGCGTGAGCATTGGTATTGCCCTTGAGCAATTGGGCCATGCCATCCTGGATTGCTTCAATGCTGTGCTTGTTGTATTCAATGACCATCACGATCTGAGAAGCCTGGCGGCAAGCGAGTGCGGCGTCGGTGACCAACATGATTGGCGGTGTGTCGACAATAATCAAGTCGTAGTGCTTTTCCAATTCGTCAATCATGTCGGAGTAGTGCTTGGATCCCAGAATTTCGGACGGGTTGCTAGGAACATGTCCGCAAGGGATGACAAAGAGGTTCTCGACTTCGGTACTGTGAATGACGTCTTCAAGCGTTGTTTCGTGGAGCAAGTATTGTGATAGTCCGTTGCCACGCTTGAGGCCAAATTCCTTGTGCAAGCGGCCCTTGCGAAGGTCTGCGTCAATGAGCAAGACTTTCTTGCCGAGACCGGCAAATAATGCGGCCAAGTTGACAGAAATAAAGCTTTTTCCAACGCTGGGGATAAGGCCGCTGATGCCAATGACGGGGCGGCAGCCTTCGTCCATGCTGAATTCGAGAGAGCTTCGCAGAGCGCGGAGGGATTCCACGGCGACATCGTCTGGCTCGACCACGGCAAGAGGCCTTGTGCCCTTGGTTCCCTTGGGATTGCCCTTCGGGACCTTGGCATAGACGCTGTAGCCGGTTTCGCGTTCAATGAAGTGGGCGTCACGTACGCCGTTGCTGAACTTGCTCTTGATGCTGACGATGGCGGCGCCAAGCAACAATCCAAAGAAAAGCGCAATGAGAACGATCATTTTTTTCTTTGGCTTAGTTGGCCTGGAAACCTGTTCGGCAAAGTCGATGATGCGCACGGAGCCGACTTCGCCGGCGGAAACCAATTTCAACTGCTGGATGTTGTTGAGCATGGTCGTGTACATGACTTTCGTCAATTCGACTTCGTTGCTGAGTTTTAAGACTTCTTGCTGAGTTGCTGGCAACTTTTTGGATTCGCTAGTATTGGAAGCAAGCTCGCGCTTCAAGGCGTTTTCTTGCTCTTCGTACGTCTTGATGGTGGGATGCTCCGGTTGGAACAGACGAATGGCGTCTTGTTTCTTTTGCTGAAGCACTAGGAGGTCTTGCTGCAGTTTGGTGCGCTTTTCCAAGACGAGGCGTGTTTCGGCATTGATGTCGACAGAGCCTACGCGGTTGCGGTAGTTGTTGAACCTCAACATGGCGCTGTCCATTTGCGACTTGACTTCGGGGAGCTGCTTTTCGAGGAATTCCAAAGTTTTCTGGGCTTCCGCATTACTGCGTTCTACGTTTTGCCGCAAGTACGTCGCCGCAATTTCGTTCAAGATTTCTGTTGCTCGGTCTGGGTAAATGTCCTGATAGGTGAATTCAAGGATACCTGTCTTTTTGCCTTTTTCTTTAATTTCAAATGCACTTTTAAACGCGTCAATGGCGTCAAGACGATTTTTCTTATACAGATTGAAAAATTGTCCTTTTTTTACGTTCATTCTTAAAACGCTGAAAGTTACCGTATCACCTGCATAGGGAATTTTATAGGTTTCTCCGGCATGGCAGTTGTCGACAATCAATTTTTTATTGTGGTCAAGTAATTTGAATGTGAGGCTGTCTTTAACAACGGCAACCCACGGCTTGCCCCGTTCTTCTTCGGGAAGATTGTCCCAAGGAATTTCTAGCTGGACTAGCTCCATCCTGCCTTCTTTGTGGAAAAGCCTCTGCAGCTTGAGCGTTGGCGTGGCGATGTACTGGAGGTGCATCTTGTCTACGGCGTCACCGATAATCTGTCGGCTCTTGATGAGTTCGATTTCTGTTTCGGCGGGGCTGGAACTGGCAAACAGGCTTCCGAGGCCGCCCATCATGGCTCCGGCCATACTCTTGTTGCTTTTCGATTCGATTTGCAGCAGGGCGTCTACTTGATACACTGGACGAATCCACAGGGCGACAATGACGCCAATAATCCCTGATAGAATTAAACAGGGTAAGACTATGTACCAGTTTTTGACCAAATCCTTCGCTAGGTCAAAAAGGTCGGTTTCTTCTTTTTTTGCAGATGCCATAATATACCTTTAGCTTATATGAGCTAATTTAACAATTTCCTCAAATCTTGGACATTCCCCAGTTGTAGACGATGTCTATTTTGGGGGTCTCTACGCGATATTCCTTTGCCAACTCAACAATAAAGCGAAGCCCAAACGGGAAATCTTCCGTAAAATATCGGCTTTCGAAGTCAGGAACCCATCCGCTGCCAGTCTCCTTCATCGGTGCCTTGATGGTTTCGAAGGCCTTGATGGAACTCAATTTGGCGGCCAGCGATTTTGCATCCGAGGATTCGTAGTATTCCAAAAGCGGAGGGACCGCTTTGGGGTTCATGGGGAGCTTTCTGAGCAGCTGCATGAATTCTGCATCCATGTCGATTAGCCATTGTGCGGCATCTTCTGTCCATTCCTTGTAGAATAGGATGCAATGGTCGTAGGGAACGCCGTTCCATTCGTGCCACATGCTGTACAGGCGGCCCGTATGCAAAATGGGGTTGCTGTTTGTGAGACAGGCCTCGTAAAAGCTTTGGAGCAGATTGACGGGAGTGTTGAATGCCTTTTCGATGAACTGCCTGAAGTCTTCCGTATTATCGGCATTTTCCACCGCAATGTTCAGAGACGCCTTATAACCTAACAAATTGGCTTTTGAACCATACTCTACAACACGGGCAATGAAGGGGACCCTCTGGAATCCGAAAACTTTTGCCTTTGCTCCCAAGACTTCGTGGGCGAAGAAAAAGAATCCTGTACTGCTGACGATGCTCCCGACGAACGTGTCTGGGGACAAGAATGGTTTGACCTTTTCCAGTGTCTGCTTTATTAGAAAGCCGGGCAAACAAAAAAGAACGATATCTGCACCTGGGATGACGTCTTGCGGGTTTGATGACAGCTTTTCAATCGTTCCCTTGAATAGTTTTCCGTCAATGTCTGTGACGGTTATGTTTCGGTTCCACTTTTCTGGGTGATTTGTTAGAAGGTTTACAGAATAATCATCATGTGAAGAGAGGAATCCTAGGCACACATGCCCTAGGGATCCTCCGCCACAGATTGTAATTTTTTTCATTCTAGCAATCCTTTGCGAGTGTTTGCAAAGCCTTGATAAGTCGTGCGTTGTCTTCCTTGCTACGTACGGCGATGCGCATGTATTGTTTGCCGTCAAGTCCCTTCTTGTCGCTGCAGTCGCGCATGAGGATGTTGTATTTCTTCAGCATGGCGAGCACGAGCCCGTTCGCCGTGAACGGCGGGAGGATTTCGCAGAGGAAATAGTTCGCTTCCGAGGGCATGACCCGCAGGAACTTTACCTGCCGGAGTTCCTTTTCGAGTTCGTCTCGCGTGGCGATGAATTTGTCGCAGGCGCGCAGGTAATCCTTCTCGTACTTGTTGTAAATCTGCATGAAGAATTCGGCGAAGCTGTTGATGTTCCAGATGCTCACGCTTTTCTTGATATTGCGTATGAGTTCTTCGTCGGAACTGCATAGGATGCCGAGGCGGATGCCCGGCACGCCGTAGCTCTTGGAGATGCTCTTCATGACGACCAGGTGCGGGAATTTTTCCAGGATGTCGTTGCGCAGGAGCGTATTGTCGCGGTAGCCCGCGCTGAAGTCGACAAAACTTTCGTCGACGACGAGCCTTGTCCCGGCGCTTTCGGCCCAATCGGCCAACCGTAGCAAATTGTTGAATGGGATGAAGTTGCCCGAGGGATTGTCCGGGTTGATGAGCAGGACGCTGTCGGCGTGGTTCTTGCTAAAGAAATCGATAAGGTCGTCTGCGGTATAGCGGTAGTCGCTGTTCTTCGGCACGAAGGTCACGAGCGATTCCGGGCGGCGCCTATTGGGGTATTCTTCGAATGTCGGGCGGATGATGCCGAGCGTCCCGGGCAGTTGTTCCATCAGTGCCTTGATGAGTTCCGCCGCACCGTTTCCGGGAAGAATCCAGTCTTCGCGGATTCCCCAGCACTTGCTCGCGAGCAGTGTATTCACCTTCATTCCCGATGGATACTGGCCGGCGAGCGTGCGGAAGTTCGCTTCCATTTCGTCGATGATTTTTGACTCGCCGAAATACGGGTTCACGAGGTAGCAGTAATCAAGCATTCCCGGGAAACGCCAGAATCCTCCGTAGCGCCCGTAGTACTTGCGGATGACGTCCTTCTCTTCGGCGAACAGCGCTTCCGCGATATCCAAATCTTGCTTGTCGTCGATTTCGTACCACTTTTTCCCGGTGATGGAGAGAGCCTTCAGGTCGTGACTGTCGAGGAAGGTGATGACGCGCAATACGTTTTCGTAGTATTCGTTGTTGCCGACCGCCTTGCAGTAGGCTTCGAGGAACGGTACGTACTTGCTGGCGGCGAATTCCCTGCTGAACTTGTAAGTGTTCGCGGTCTTGTAGTACTGGCCGGATTCCTTGTAGTTGAACGCGTCCTTGGTGATAAAGTTCACGATGTTGTTTTCGCCGTCGATTTTCACCATGGTCCCGTCCATCCAGCTTTCGTACTTGGCAACGAGTGCGAGGTTCGGGAACGGGTGCTTTGCGAGGGTCTCGAAGATTCCGTCTTCGAAAATGAGGTCCGATTCGATGAGCAGGGAATCGTCTTCCGCGAGCTTGTCCTTGGCGAGAGCCAGCGAGAAGATGTTGTTCGTCTTGTCGTAAATCGGGTTGTTTACGTATTCGATTTTGGTGCCCTTGTGGTGCGATTCGATGTAATCCTTCAGTTTCTGGCCTTCGTACCCGGTGACAACGACAATCCGGTTGAGATTGAGTTCGCCCAGTTGACGCAGGGTGCGGTCAATCAGTGGCACGCCGTTTACGGGAACCATGCACTTCGTGTTCTCCTTGGTGTATTCACCAAGTCGCTTTCCCATTCCGGCGGCGAGAATAATAGCTTGCATAAAGTGTAAAACTCCGTGTGTATTTGCAAAATAGTTATATTTCGGTCATGTTGGATTACTTGGTCGTAGGTTCAGGACTTTTTGGCGCGACTTTCGCCCATTTGGCAAAAAAAGCGGGCAAAAGCGTCATGGTCGTCGAAAAGCGCCCGCATGTGGCGGGGAACTGCTATACGGAGAACGTCGAGGGCATTGACGTTCATAAGTACGGCGCCCACATTTTCCACACGTCCAACGCTCGGGTATGGAATTTTGTCAACTCGTTTGTCCCGTTCAACCGCTACACCAATTCGCCGGTAGCCCTTTCCCGGGGGCGGTTGTTCAACCTGCCGTTCAACATGAACACCTTTTACCAGCTTTGGGGCGTAAAAACGCCTGCGGAGGCCATGGCAAAAATCGAGGAACAGCGCGCGGCGTCGGGAGTCACGGAACCTCGCAACCTGGAGGAGCAGGCTCTAAGCCTTGTGGGGCGCGACGTGTACGAGGCCCTGATCAAGGAATACACCGAAAAACAGTGGGGGCGCAAGTGCACAGAGTTGCCCACTTCGGTCATCAAACGTTTGCCGGTACGGTTCACCTTCGACAACAATTATTTTAACGACTTGTTCCAGGGAATCCCTGTGGGCGGCTACACCGGGTTGGTCAAGGCGATGCTCGAGGGGATTGAGGTCCGCCTGGACATGGACTTCTTGAAGTGCCGTTCCGAGCTGGAATCGTTGGCAAAAAAAATCGTGTACACGGGCCCCATAGACGAGTTCTTTAGTTTCCGGCTTGGAACTTTGGAATACCGTTCGCTTCGCTTTGAAACCGAGCTCCTGGATTGCACGAACTTCCAGGGCAACGCCGTGGTGAACTATATCGATGCGTCTGTTCCCTACACCCGCATCATCGAGCACAAGCATTTTGAATTCGGGGAACAGCCCAAGACGGTGATCACCCGCGAGTATCCAATGACGTGGGAACCTGGCAAGGAACGTTTTTACACGGTGAACGACGAGAAAAACAGTCGCTTGTATCAGGAGTACGTTGCCTTGTCAAAACAGCTGCCGAACGTCATTTTTGGCGGCCGTCTGGCCGAGTACAAGTACTACGACATGGACGATGTCATTGAGCGCGCGATGGACGTATTTTCGAGAGAATGATCTCTTTGAAGTCCATGAAGCTCTCGTCCTTGACGATGGCGGCGATCCCGAAATACACGACCGCGGCGGTGACGATGCCCACGGCCACCTTGGCGACGCTCCCGTCAAAAGGTATCATGGCGAAATGCGTGACGACACCCATGACGGCAATTTGGACGAATACAGGGATGAGCACCCTGAGTTGCTTGATTTCGCCGTAGTTTAGAATCTTCCCGGTGTAGTAGCAGTTGAACGAGAAGGCGATGAACTCGTAGGCGGCCTTTCCGATGACCATGGCGTAAATCCCGAAGGGGAGTGTCGCGAACAGGATGGCGAAGCCGATGGGCTTTTTGATGAGTTCCAGTTTAAGGACCAGGTCGGTGCGGCCCTTCACATAGAGCAGGTTCAGGTTGATGTGCGTGAGCGGGGAGAACATGTAGCCAAAGCACAGCACCTGCAGTATGGGGACGCAGGGAAGCCACTTGGGGCCAATCATCACCTCGATGAGCGGCTCTGCGGTCACGGCGATCACGGTGAGGACGGGGTAGAGCAAAAAGAGGGGCGTGCGCAGCAACTTGCGGTAGGCGCGCAGCAGGCGCTCGTTGTCGTCCTGCATCTTGGCCAAAATGGGGTAGTTGACCTTGAGGGTCATGTCTTGCATGGCTTGCGTGGGGAGCAGCGCGTATTCGTTGCCCTTGTTGTAAAAGCCCACGTCGGCGGGGGAGAACGCCTTGCCTATGACCAGGGTGTAGAGGTTCCCGTAAATGGTGTTGATGAGGCTTGAGCAAAGGAGCTTTGAACCGAATCCAAAGAGCTGCTTAAACGAGGTCTTTGAAAAAATGAGCTTGGGCATCCAACGGGAGCAGTACCAAATGCAAATCGAGGAAATCAGCTGCCCTGCCAGCGCCTGGAACACGAGCGCCCACACGCCAAAGCCCAGGTAGGCGAGGATCAGGCCCACGGCGCCCGTCACAAGCAGGCTGATGACCGAAATGAGGGCCTGTGTTTGGAACCGCAGGTCAATGGTGAGGCGGGTGCGCTGGACCGCGGTAAAGCCGGTAATGATAAGGGAGAGGGCGACCACTTTGGTGACGTCTTCCAAGATGGGCATGTTGTAGAACTGGGCAATGTAGGGCGACGCAAAAAAGAGGGCGAGGTAGAAGCCGATGGCTACGACAATGTTGAAGTAAAAGATGGTGCAAAAGTCTTTTTCGGTGCGGTCCTGCTTTTGGATGAGCGCGTTCGAGAGCCCACTATCGGTGAAGGTGTTCGCCACGGCGATAAAGATGGCGAGCATGCCGATGACGCCGTAGTCGGTCGGGGCGAGCATACGGGCGAGGGCGATGCCAATCAAAAAATTGACGGCCTTGTTGACAATCTTCTCGATGCCAGTCCAGGCCATGCCTCCGATGACTTTGTTTTTTAAACTGCCCTCAGCCATAGTGCAATATTACTTTTTTTTCGCCTGCGCCCTTAAACGCGGCAGGTATTCCTGGTACGGTTTATTGGTGTCGAGTGCGGCAAATCCGCCGTGGCAAGTGGGTGCCTGGGCGGGTTTCATGTAGTCGCCGTAAAGGGCGGTGAGCACCTTGTCGTAGTCGGCTGGTACGGGCATCTGCATGTCTTCAAAGGGCAAATAGACCGTCTTGTTGTACCATTCCCTCTCAAGTTTTTTGTTGGTGAGGTACTTCATGTTGCTAAAGAGTCCCACCTTCGAGACGTACTTGCATTGGCTCGCGGGGTGCTTGCGGAGTTCCTCTTCGAGGGCGCGGTACGTGTCGATGAAGGAGTGGAACAAGAAATGCCATTTGAGCTTTGCCCACTTGATCCATGTGGAGGGGACGCCCGTGCGGAGTTTGTACCCGAATGTCTTTTTTTGCAGGTAGAACTTGAGCTTGTTGATTTTTTCGAGTTTTGCCAGGAGCTCGTTCTCGTCGTCGGGAACGCCGTCCTGCACAAAGATGTCGATGAAGATTCCCTGGTTAAAGTCGGCAAAAATGTCGTAGGGGATGATTGCCGTCGTGCCTGCCATGCGGAGCTGGGCGTGTTCCCTGGGGTAGGGCGCCTTCTCGGAGTAGGCGGACTGCAAAAAATACGGGTGCTTGAATTCCTGGTCGGCAATGGCCAGGAGTTTGTCGTAGTCGTCGCGGAACATGACCATGTCGATGTCGTCGTCCCACGGGATGAATCCGTGCTCGCGTACGCACCCGAGGAGCGTTCCGCTGGCGGCCCAGATGCCCAACTGGTGGCGCTGGCACACGTCAATCAGCTTTTTCACCATGTCCATTTGAACCGTCCAGACTTTTTTCATTTGGGCGGTGACGGTGTAGCCGTTGCGAGTCTCTTGTTCCAGGTTCATAAAAAATACTTGATCAGGGAGGGGGTGCGTTTGTATTTGAGCAAGCGCCATACCCAAATGTAGGGGTAGCGACCGCGGAGCTTGCAGCGGCTTACGAGCTTATAGGCGTCGCGGCTCTGCCTTTTTAATAGGCCGTCAAAAGCGATGAGCGGTTGCAGGTCCACGTCGGGGTTGTCGACGAGTGCCGTTCGGTAAATGCGTTTTAAGTTTTTGTACAGGCGCTCCGTGAGGTAGGCCTTGTGGGTAAAGTCTGTTTCGCAGTTCTTGTATTCGCGGATCATGGCAAGGCACACTATCATTAGCTGCGTTTGCGATTTGAGGTAGACCGCGGCATCCATTGTTTGGCCTTCTCGACCCCACAGGTAGTTGTACACGGTAATGTCGAGGTAGTAGAATTTTTGGACCGTGACCATGGGCATAAAAATCCATTCTTGGTCGGTGTACGATATTTTTTCGGTCTGGGTGTACCCCAACGCCCGCAGGTTTTCGGTTTTGTAGGTGACCATGTGCATTTCCATGGTCTTCTTGGGGTCGATTGCCGAAAAATTGAGCTCCGTATCGGGCTGCGCATAGAATTTTGACGATTCAAAAATTTCACCGCGCTCGTTGACTTTTTGAAAGTTGGTGATGACCAGGTCTACGTCGCTTTGGCTTAAAAAGAGCACCAGCTTTTCGAGATTCTCGGTAACGGCGTAGTCGTCGGCGTCCAAAATCTTGATGTACTTGCCGGTAGCTTCCTTGAGACCGCGATTGATGCAGGAACCGTAGTTCCCATTGGGCTTCTCTATTACGCGGAAGGTCTCGGGATGGGTTTCCTGGTATTGGTTGGCTATTTCGAGGGACTTGTCCGTAGCGCCGTCAATGACCACCAGGACTTCCAACAGGGCAAGGGTGTCGCTCTTTTCGATAACGAGAGAGCGCAAACACTTGTCCAAGTATTTTTCCATATTGTAGGTGGGGATGATAATTGTCAGAGCTTTGTTCATGTTTTTCGCCAAGTGCAGTTCAGTCAAATATAATTTTTTTCTAATATGTTTACGATGAAAAAGATTTTAGCAACTTTATTTGCCCTTGCGGCCGCCGCCCAGGCGTACCTTCCAGGCGAATCCCGCTTTGTTTCGCTGGAAGGGGGGCATGGCGTTTTTGGAAACCCGGCCGGGCTCACCGCCTTTGATTCGTGGGGCGCCCTTACCGATTACCAGTACGACGACGGAATCTCCATGTTTCGCGCGGGCGGGAACCTTGGCCATTGGGGCGTGGGTTTTGATTACCGTTTTGATGACGAACAGTACGACGAGACCCGCTGGAGCATCACGCACGCCACGGACTTGCTGAACCGCTATGTTTTTTACGGGAGCCGCGTTACGGCGCTCCGCAGTGCCGGCTTTAAGGGCACGGAGTGGAGCTACGGCTTGGGCCTCATGATCCGCCCGTTCCGGAACCTTTCGCTGGGCTATTCCTGCGACAACCTGCTGTATTTGGGCCCCGAGTCCATGGACCGCGTGCAAAATATTGGTGCCACGGTGCGTTTGGGTCGTAACTTTGGTGTAAGCTATGACCTCGAGGACTGGGAAGAACACCGCCTTCTCTTTGAACTGGAACTGTACGGCTACCGCTTTGGATTCAAGATGCCTGTTTATGGCGACGACGACGAGTACACGCTCACGCTTTCGGCGTCGATTGGCGGCTACAACGATGTCGCCACTACCGTTTACGACGATTACCTGCCCAAGCGCGGCGCCTGGGGATTCCACCGTTCGCGTAACCCCGATGCGGCCTGGTCTGCAAAAATCATTCGTGTCCCCTTGAACATGGAAGTGTCCGAGGTGGAGGAAGAATTCATGTTCTTCCAAAAGAGCTCCATTGGAATTTTGAAGGTCCGCAATCTCTTTGACCATATGCTGCATGACCGCTCTTGCGGGCTTGTGGTTCTCGATTTTTCGGGCTACAAGGGGAACGTCGGCATTTCGGGCGAAATCAACCGCCTGGTCATGCGTCACCGCGCTCGCGGTGGCAAGGTGGTCGCTTACCTCGACGACGTACGTCCTTCCGTTTTGTTGGCGGCCTCCTCGGCCGACCGCATTGTGGTGGAACCTTCGGCGCACTTTGCCTGGCGCGGCCTGGGCGGGAACGTCACTTTTTACAAGGGGCTCTTTGACAAGCTTGGCGTCAAGGTGGAGTTCTTGCGTCATGGCGCCTACAAGTCGGCGGTGGAACCCTACGTAGCCGACTCCATGTCGGTGGAAGCCCGCGAGAACAGGGAAACCCTCTACAAGGATTTGTGGAAGGCGTTGAATACCATGGTCTCGTATGGCCGTCGCGGTACAGCCCAGGGCCTCGAGGAGCGGGTAGCCCAGCTGGACTCCCTCGCAAAAATCCCGATGGTCACGGCGAAGTACGCCAAGAACGCGGGACTCGTCGACACCATGCTCTACCTGGACCAGGTGCCCTCCTATGCTCTCAAGACTTTCTTTGATTTGGATGTTCCCCAGGCGCATTTCAAGACCTGGGCGCCCATGGACCGTCGCATGTTCGACGAGAGCTGGGCGCACCGTGCCGAGATTGCCCTACTGAATATCGACGGCTCTATTGACTCGCGTATGGAACGTGCCGTGACCGAGGATTTGCGCAGGCTTCCGGGTACGCGTGCGCAGGCGTTGGTGGTGCGCATATCTTCGCCAGGCGGGAGCGCCATCGCCTCTGATAAGATTTGGCACGCCTTGCGGCACGTGAGTGAACAAGGAATCCCTGTGGTGGCGAGCATCGGCAGCATGGGCGCTTCGGGCGCCTACTACATTGCTTGCGGAGCCGACCACATTATGGCTGAGAGCTATTCTATTGTGGGGAGCATCGGCATTTATGGCGGCAAGGTCGACCTGAGCGGGCTCATGCAAAAGGTGGGACTCCGTGCCGAGCCTGTAAAAACGCATGACCACGCCGATGCGGAAACCTTTGCCCGACCCTGGACCGATGAAGAAAAGGCGGCCCTGCAAGACTACATGGACGACTTCTACAACCGCTTTACGGGCATAGTCTCCAAGGCGACGGGAATCCCGCAGGCGACGGTCGATACCGCTTATGGCGGCGGTCGCGTGATGATTGGCCACAAGGCTTTTGATGCCGGGCTGGTGCAGTCGTTGGGCGGCATGGACGACGCCATCGCTATGGCGAAAAAGCTGGCCGAGATAGGCGAGTCTACCGACGTGGAACTGGTGCAACTCAACACCGATAGCGATTTTTTGGTGAAGAACCCGTCCGCCATACTTGATTATTTTGTTGATTTTGAACAAACCAAGTTCTGGGCGATTGAACCCTCCTTGGTTGGGATGGAATAATGTTTGCGATTGTATTGACTGTTTTGGGCTGCCTCGCCATTTCGGCGTTCTGCTCCGTGACGGAGGCGTCCTTTTACAGCGTGCCTCCCGCGACGGTGGAGTTTTTGCAAAAGAACAAAAAGTTTACCGCCCGGTACATGACCCACGTGAAAAAGAATATCGACCGCTACATCGCCTCGGTGCTCGTGGTGAACACGGTGGCAAACACGGTGGGCGCGTCCCTCGCCACGGCCCTTGCCGTAAAGCGGCTTTCCCCTGCGGGGGCGATGGCGCTCCCCATAGTGCTGACCATCCTCATTTTGCTGTTCGGCGAAATCACCCCCAAAACATTGGGCGTCAAGCAGGCGAAGACCATGGCCCCGTTGGTCGCCGTGCCTTTCTACTACATTACCAAGGCACTCTCGTGGACGGGCATCATCTGGCTCTGCCTCACGCTTACCAAGCACTGGACGCACGAGGACGAAGAAAAAAAGGACGTGAGCGTCGAGGACATCCACAGCCTGGTGAGTCTCGGGCTCCGCGAAGACGTTATCGACCGTCAGCAGGCGTCAGTCATCAAGAACATTCTCTCCCTCAAGTCCATCCCCGCGCGCAAGGTCATGACCCCGCGCCAGGTGGTGTTCAGCCTCCCCGCCGACAAGAGCCTTGGCGAGAGCTTGGACGAACGCGGTAACTGGCCGTTCTCCCGTATACCACTATATGGTGGCAAAAAGGACGACTGGATAGGCATTGTCCTGCGTCGTGACGCCTACAACCTGTTGGCCGAGGGCAAGCGCGATGTAAAGCTCCGCCAGCTTATGCGGCCGCTCCAGCTGATTCCCGACAGCGTGACCCTCGACAAGCTGTTGCTCCGTTTTTTAAAACAGCGCGGTCACATGGTGGGCCTGGTGGACGAGTTCGGTTCCATCGCGGGCATCGTGAGCCTCGAGGATGTGCTCGAGGAGATTCTCGGCCGCGAGATTGTGGACGAGTTTGACGAGTCGGTGAACCTTCAAGAGACGGCCCGTCGCCGCAGCCATGCGCTCGCGTTCATGCGCAAGAATCACCTGAAAGGGAAATAGGTCGGCTGGGTTGGGTTGCTAGAAGCGCGCTTTACGTGTATTGCAATTAAGGGATTTTTTTCCTTTTGCATCCCTGTTATGCATTTTACGGGTTTGTTTTATGGAAATGTTTGGATTTTGCAAACCTAAAAAATTTCCATGTGTAACAAAAAATTCCCCTTTTAAGTTTGCCCAATGTTGGAGAGTGCAATTCTCGCCATTCTTCCAAATGGATGTGAACATGGCTGAATAATCTTTGATGTAAATTGAATCTCCAATATTTACATCAATTTCATGGGGAACAAAAATCCAGGAAGAATCCAGAATTTTGTCCATAGAAGATTCTGCATTGCCGTGTTTTTCAAATCTCTGTAGAGTAATTCGTTTGGAATATTTTTCGGTTGAGTCTGCACCTATATAGAACAATCCTTTTTCGGAAGAAATCTTTCCATTGGAGGTTATGTATTCAATGTATGCGGTGTCAACTACGGAATCAACAATTCCAGAAAAGGAAGCGGTCTGATGAAGACCAATAATGGTGCTATCAGCCAAATTTTTCCGCAGCTGCATGCCTTTAACACTGATGATGTTGAAATCATCAAGCACGCTGATTATGTTGAAACAGTCTCCGGATTCTGGATAATCATCGTTGGGGCCTGCGGCAAAAATGGAGCATGCGAACAAAAGGATGTACATTACTGCACTGCGCATATAATCAATATATGTAAAAAAAAAGAGGTAGCAATCGGTTGTTTGTAAAACTTTGTTTTACAAAGATAGCGTTCTATGGGGAGTTTGATTATAATACTTTGTATGAAAAAATTACTTCTTCTTTTCCTATTTTCATCTGCGGTTTATGCTTTGAATTCTCCTTTTTCAAGGGTAAGAGTGACTGCGTATGATGCTGATGGTTCTCCGTCTGAAGAAGTTCATGATTTGACCATATGCATGGAAAAGAATCCCACAGAGGCTGAAAAGGATATATACGAGGATATTCTTGGCTATTATGCAGATGGTTTATATGAAGCGACCAATGGTGCTAATTTTATCGGAAATATTATTATCTATCCAGAAAATAGATTTTGTTCTAGTACGGATATTAAATGGAAAATAACAAATGTTTGGCCTGGAGCTGGAACGGATGGAATAGGGGTTTCAGATGATTGGGGCGCAGGTAAGAGTATTGCGGATGATCAGAGTCGTTTGGATTTTGGAATAACGTTGACTCATGAAACAATGCATTATCGGTATGCTATTGATGATGATTATGCAAAGACTCTTTTGGAGCCAACGAATTATGCGTTCCCTTTAGAAATAACGGCTGATCCAGTTACGGATTGGATTACAATCAAAGATAAAGGAAATTTATTAAATTATCCGCTCTATTTCAAAAAACATATGTCTGTTTTTTCGCAGGGAACACCAGTAGTATTTGTCCCGATAAAAGGAAATAATGGTGTTGTGGGCCGTATCCCACAGGGGTTGAGTAGTACGGCTCTTGGGGGAACAGGGCTTATGGTGAATGATTTTGCCATGATTGATCAGGTAAATGCATCTCAGTTGGATTTTGGTATTTACTCGTTTAATTTGAAAGATGCAAGTGGCCGTCGTATCGATATTAGGGATGAAGGCGTTTTCCCATGGGGAATGGATTTGCCTGGAATAAATAGGGTTTCTGTCGCTCATTCTTTGATGTATTATCAATATGACGTTGCCGCATCGAAAGCTTGCGGTGATGATAATATTCAATGGCAGTGGGCTAATTTGAGTACTTCATTTAATATTAATCCATATTCACCGATGGCGATGTGCTGCGAAGATTCTAAAGGACTGTCATCGGCATGGGACCTTTTGACTAGAGATCCTCAGTATGATTTTGTATATGGGGCTGATCCGGGAGAGAATTATAGACGATGGTATAAATCCTTAAATAAAAAGAAACCTACAGAATCGGATGTTTTTATTGCAAAATCTTTTTTAATGAATTATAATCCTGATAACGGAAAGGTTCTTGATGGATATGCATCATGGGTTCGTAATGACACATGCGAAGTTGCTAAAACATATGTATTGCCATATATGAAGGTAGAACTTGCTGGCAGGTCTCCTCAAGAATATCGCAAAGAAACTCGAAAATATCTGAACATTCAATGGGTTGATAAAACTAGTGTGGAAATGGTTATCTTGCTTGATTGCTCAGGGAGCATGAATGTAAATGGGAAAATGGATGAAGCCAAGTTGGCTGCGAAATTTATTGCACAGAGTTTTTTGAGCCTAGATGCGGAATACGATGTGTCCAATATATCCATAACCATTTATGCCTTTAACGAAAAACTTATTAAAGTGTATGAAAAGAAAGGGAATCCTTCAATTCGCGAAATAACCGATAAAATTAATTCTATTGTTCCGGCGGGTAAGACTGTTTTATATGATGCTCTTTACAAGGTAATAAATGATTTTGCTATTGATAATCCGGCTAGTCTTAAACTAATGTATGTTGTTTCAGATGGATTGAATAATGGGGGAGAAAAAACTTTAGATGATGTTACTCAGCTCTATCGTTCAAAAAATATTTCAATATACTCGTTTGCTTACGGTGATGATGCTGATCTAAATGTACTTTCTGATATGGCTGTGGAAACGGGTGGGGTCTATTACGAAAAAGAACAGGGTATTAAATTAAAGGTTGTTGATGCTGTGGCGGCTTTGTTGGGGTCTTTCCCGGGGAATGAACAACTGAAATCTTTATCAATGCATCCTCATGAAGAATCGTCTGAATTTGTTGTTCCTTTGAAAGCAAGGCTAGTAAAAGTATATGGCTCTTATGATGGAGAATCCTCTGAAAGACCGGTTAATTTTTTATCTAAATCTGGGCTAATTTTGAATTCTACCTTTTGGGAAGAAAAAATCGGAAATACAAATTTTTGAAGATGCCCCAAAGTTAGTTGAAATTTCTGCAACCAAAAAGAAAAAGGTGGTCTCCAACTTGTAAATTTGGTTCAGCAAAAAAACACCAAGCAA
>NZ_FQYM01000025.1 GCF_900141705.1 Fibrobacter sp. UWP2 | reverse complement strand
GAAAAGAGCATGAAACTACTTGACAATGAAGCGCTAATAGCCTAGATTTACACCAGTTGGAGACCTGGATTTTCAACTAAAAAAGGGACAAATTCAACAGCGAGTGGCATGGCTACGATGGACGAGACAGCATTGCTGGTCATTGCAATGCAGAACGCGTGGGCACCATGGTCAAGTACCGCGATACAAGCTACATATGTTTAGCCACAAAGGAAAAGGGATCTACGGCAGTTTATGATCGTTTTTGGGATTATGCGACACAGGTTGAGGTCTTAGGACAGTGTACCTCCTCCCGCGAAGGCGAACTATACAATAACGGGAGCGGAACTGTAAAATGCACCGGCGGCAGGTGGGTTTCGACGGCGGGAACCTTTACCGATTCCCGTGATGGGCATGTCTATCACATGACCAAAATAAACGGCAAGACCTGGATGGCCGACAACTTGAATTACGCCGGTGTGGATTCCGCCCGCTGTGCAGGCGCCTCCAATTTGAGGTCCAACTGCACCAAAGGATTTTCGTACCCGTGGCACACCCGGATGAAAATGTCTTTAGCTAGCGATTCTGATGATTATCTGTCACAAGAATACGATGCCGAAAATTACCAGGGAATTTGCCCTGACGGTTGGAGAATTCCCTCCGTGTCGGATTGGGAAGGCTTGATCCATTATATAAAAACGCATAACTATTCCTCAACTATCCCCAGGGCAATGGATTCGTCAAAAGTATCCCCGGGAATCTACTTGAGTCGTTTTGGCATTTGGCGGAACGATTACAATTCTCTGGATACGATTCTTGCCCAAACACTAGCGGCAGATGTTTACGGCTTTAATGCAGAACCTACGGGCTACAATGAACCTTTCTTTAGGAATGGGATTGACTACGATGTGGAAACAAAGTACGGAACCCAATATGCTGTATATGCGTCTGCGGATTTGTATAAAAACTCGACTGAATCTGTAGAAAGTTCGTTTGCAGTATCTATTAATCCAGTTGGGGTGTCTTTTCCTGCCTATGCTAAAAAAATGTGGCTTCCCGTCCGCTGCATAAAGAAGGATTAGGCCGCCGCATGGCGGCCCATGCCCCCCCGAGTTTTGTATATTAAAGCTATATGAAGTTTGTTGATAATTTACGGGAAAAGCCTGCGGTAAAAAAGATTGAGAAGTTCGCCCCGGCCATTGCCTTTTTGGGCGGGTTCGGATGGGACTCGATTACGCTTGGCCGGATGGTCGAGAGTAGCGACCTCGTGTTCTTGGTGGCGTACTATACGGGTGCCCTGATTCTTGTCGTGTTGCTCTCGGCTCGGCTTGAACACCCCGAAGGCTGGACTGCCGAACGGATTCGTGCGGCTGTCAAAATGCAGGCAAAGCCAGCCGTGAAGCCAGCCGCGAAGCCAGCTCCGAAGCCTGCGGCGCAGGTCGCCGTGGCTGCAAGACCGGCTCCCAAACCCGCCCCAGTGCAAAAGAAGTCCCTGTTTTCGAACAAGGTGGCGAACCAGGCCATTGCCCTTGCCGACAAGGCCGCTGCCGAGGCTAAGGAGGCCGCCGACCGCGCCGCCGCCCAGGCGAAGGAAGCCGCCGGTAAAGCGAGTGCCGCCGCCGAACGCTTCGCAAAGAACATGGGTTACGAGTCTACCGCCATCCCGAAGAACGCCATCGTAGTCGAACACCATTTTTTGGACCGCGAATGGAGTGCTGAATGGCGTCAACGTTTTAGTTGGGCGGTGCAGTTCTGTTTTGGAAGCCTTTTTAGCGCATTGGTGGTATGCTACTTCAAGAGCAGTGGATCTCTTGCGTCCTTTATCCTTGTCATCTTGCTTGCCGTATTGCTGGTGGGTAACGAATTTTTGCAAAAGAAGTACGAGAGCTTTGGCGTGAGCCTCGCTTTTTTGAGCCTGCTCGGTACGATGTTCATGAACTTTACGCTCCCGCACCTGGTGCACAGTATAGGCTTCATTTGGTTCTTCTTGAGCACAATCCTTTCGCTTGGCGTTTGCGTGCTCATTTGGAAAATTTCCCGCCGCAGCAAAAAGGTGCTCATAGCGCCCATCGCCATTAGCGTTTGCCTCACGGTGGCCTACCTCATGAACTGGGTGCCGCCTGTCCCGCTTGTGCTCAAGCACCAGCTGGTTTGCCAGAACTTTGACAAGACCGACTACAGCTGCGATGTCGATGCCCCGAATTTTTTGCAAAAGATCGGCCTCAAGTCGCCCTCAGTGCACCGTCTGCCCGAGAGCGAGGTCTACGTACTTTCGTCTGTTTATGCCCCTGCCGACCTCAAGGCGGAACTCGAGTACCGCTGGTACTACAAGGGCCCAGGCATGGAGAGCTACAAATTGACCGACAAGATTTCTTCGGGCCGCATGGTGATTAACGGCGGTCGCGAAGAGGGTTTCCGCAGCTTCAGCAAAAAGAAGAACGTGCCCGCGGGCCGCTACCGCGTGGAGACTGCCTTCAAGAAGGGCGCCGTGATCGGGGCGCAGACCTTCGAAGTTTTTGACGAAGCCCGCGATAGCACGGGTTACGTGCGCAAGGCTTTGGAGTAGCACCCGGTAGCAGCATGTCGAATGTCCCGAGTGACATGTTCTTTGAGAGTGTAGTTCGCCCCGAGCAGAATAACCGCCTGCTTTTGGACTCGCTCTGCGAACGCTTTACCTACCACAGCCGCGAAGACTGGGTGGACCGCCTTACGCGCGGTCTTGTGACGCTCAACGGTGAAGTCGCGAATGTGGGGAGCGTCGCCCATACCGACGACCGGGTGGTCTACCATGTGGAGAACTACACCGAGCCCGAGGTGCCCACCGATTTCAAGGTTGTGTTTGAGGACGAGGAGTTCCTTGTGGTTGCAAAGCCGGCGGGCACTCCGGTGCACCACACTGGCCACATTTTTTACAACACCTTCACGGCGATTGTCCGCCGCGGCACCGACTGCGAGACGGCTACTCCCATGCACCGCCTGGATCGCGATACCGGCGGCCTCATGCTCTTTGCCAAGTATGTTGAGTCGGCTGCTCGCTTCCAAAAGAACCTGGATCGCATTTTGCTGCGCAAGTTTTACCTCGCGGTGGTGGAGGGCGTGTTCCCCGAGGGCGAGACTCGCTGCGATTTCCCGCTGCGCGAACTGCCTGACGATCCCATTCGCTTGCGCATGCACCGTGTGGAGGGCGGCAAGGAGTGCCATACGGTTTTCAAGCATCTTGCGACGTTCGAACGCGAATTCCCCGCGCAGCTGGAACCCGGTGCGAACCATAAGTTCTCCCTTGTCGAGGCGGAACTTTTGACGGGCCGCAAGCACCAAATCCGCGCGCACTTGGCGGAACTCGGCTTCCCGATTGTGGGGGATCGCCTTTACAGTCACGGCGGGGAGTTCTACCAAAAGATGGCACGCGGGGGAGGCCTCGACGAAGCCGACTTTGCGGTTTTGGGCGCGCACAGCCAAATGCTCTATGCCTACAAGGCGGAGGTGCAGCTCCCGTACTGGAACGCGCCGCGGACCTTCGAAAATTATGACTTCCCCGATGATATGAAGTCTCTGCTGACGGGCGTGCTCGAGACCGTAGGCTGATTTAATTATATTGCGTTGAGAATAAAACAGGAGATAGATATGTCTGTAAAAGTGATGGTGAACGGAATTCCCGGCAACATGGGCCGCATTGTGGCCGAGACCTGCGCAAAGCGCGGGCTCGAACTGGTGCCGTATTCCTTGACGGGCGAAATTATTGTGGAAAATGAGGCCGAGGTGGCGGGCAAGACCATCCAGCTCTTGAAGCCCTCCAACCGCGAAGAGCGCATTGGCGAAGTGCTGGCGAAGTACCCCGACATGATTTGCATCGACTACACGCACCCCACGGCCGTGAACGACAACGCTGCCTTTTATGTGAAGCACAAGATTCCCTTTGTGATGGGCACCACCGGCGGTGACCGCGAAGCGCTTGCAAAGCTCGTCGCCGACGCAAACCACCCGAGCGTCATCGCCCCCAACATGGCGAAGCAGATTGTGGCGTTTCAGTCGATGATTGAATTTTTGGCGAAGGAATTCCCGACCGCATTTGAAGGCTACAAGCTCTCTGTGGTCGAGAGCCACCAGAAGACCAAGGCCGATACGAGCGGCACCGCCCGCGCCGTGGTGGGTACCTTCCAAAAGATGGGCTTTGCCTACACGCCCGACGACATCGAGAAGGTCCGCGACGAAAAGAGCCAGATGGAACGCATGCACGTGCCCGAACAGTACCTGGGTGGCCATGCCTTCCACACCTACAGCCTCGACAGCGCCGATGGAACCGTTCATTTTGAGTTCCAGCACAACGTGTGCGGCCGCCAGATTTACGCCGAGGGCACGGTCGATGCCGTGAACTTTCTTGCTGAGCAGATTGCTGCCGGCACCGCCAAGCCCTTTAACATGATGGACGTTCTCCGCTCGGGGAAGATGCGATAGAGAGTTCCTAGTTACTAGAAACTATTAACTTTGAACTCGCCGAAGGCGAACCATGAGATCTTATATCCTCCGACGTCTGCTGCTCATGATCCCGACGCTCATCGGGATTTCGCTGGTGTGCTTCGTGCTCATCCAGCTGTTGCCGGGCGGCCCCGTGGAGGAACTCATTTCGCGGGCACAGGCCGCCGCCGCCATGAAGGGCGGGGTAGATGCGTCCAAGGCTCTCTCTCCCGAGCAAATCGCCCAAATCCAGGCGTATTTCGGTTTTGACCAGCCGGCGTGGAGGCGCTACCTCACATGGCTCTGGAACGTGCTGCATCTGGACCTCGGCACAAGCTATACCTACGGCCTCCCAGTATGGGACGTCATCGTTTCGCGTTTCCCCATATCGCTGTTCTTCGGCTTTACGTCGTTTTTCTTGAGCTACCTCATTTGCATTCCGCTGGGCCTTTGGAAGGCGGTGCATCACGGGAGCAAACTCGATTCCCTCACGAGCGGCGTGATTTTTTCGGGCTACGTGATGCCGGGGTACGCCCTGGGCATTTTGCTCATCATCTTCCTCGCCGGCGGCTCGTACCTCGACATTTTCCCGCTGGGGGGGCTCACGAGCGACGACTTCGAGGACTTCTCGTTCTTTGAAAAAATCGCCGACCTGGCGCACCACCTGGTGCTCCCCATATTCTGTTACATGATAGGCGAGTTTGCGTTCCTCACGTTCCTCATGAAGAATTCTGCTCTCGAGGAGCTAGGCAAGGACTACATGCGCACGGCGCTTGCCAAGGGCATGAACTTTAAGCAGGCTCTGGTCCGTCACGCCCTCCGCAACGCGCTTATCCCCATTGCGACCCGACTCTCCGAAATCTGCACCCTCATGTTTGCGGGGGCGCTCCTCATCGAGAAAGTATTCGACATCGACGGCATGGGCCTCCTCTACTACAACTCTATGGTCAACCGCGACTACAACGTGGTGATGGGCGTCATCTTTTTGAGCAGCCTCATGGCCATGGTCGGTCGCCTGTTTAGTGATATTCTATACACCTTGGTGGATCCGCGCATCAAGTTTGGATAATTTGCTCAAAAAAATTGTATATTCCTTCCCATGAATAACGAAACGCTGCAGATTTCCTCGAAAATTAGAGAATACCTCTTTTCTCATGGCTATTCCGAAAACTTTACCGTGACGTCCATTGCCGGTGCCGGCTCGGGCCGCCAGTACTTCCGCATTGCCGACGGCAAGCGCTCGAGCGTGCTCCAAGTTTGTGCCGAAGTCAACGACGATTTTAAGCATTTTGTGGAATTTTCCAAGGCGTTCCGCGATCACAACTTGCCTGTGACCCGCATTTACTGCGTGGACGAGGATGCTTGCATGGTTTTGCAAGAGGACCTGGGCAAGCGCAACCTGCTCGACGAACTTTACCCCGCCAAGACCGATAAAATGACCGGCAACGCCCGCATTTTGTACCCCGAGGTCATCGAAGCTCTCATCAAGTGGCAAAAGGCGAGCCAAGCGCTGTTCAGCAGCCATACCGAACTCTGGTTGCACCGTTTTGATTTTGCCGCCCTCAAGTGGGAAACCGACTACTTTACCGAGAACTACCTCAAGGGCCACGTGGGCATTCAAGAAATTCCCGAGTGTGTCAAGCACTTCTATTCGCTTATCGCGGTCTCTGTGGACGCCCAGACCAAGGTCCTTATGCACCGCGACTTCCAGAGCCAGAACATCATGGTCCGCCCCAATTCCGAGATCGCTTTCGTCGATTTCCAGGGCGCGCGCCGCGGCTCTATGTTCTACGACCTGGCGAGCCTTTTGTGGGATCCGTATGTTTGCCTCCCGCTCGACATGGTCAAGGACTTCTTTGAGTATTGGCGTTCGCAGTATGACGTCACCAAGATCTACACCAAGGAAGATGCTTGGGAAAGCTTTATCCATGCGAGCCTCCAGCGCGTGATGCAGGCCATGGGCGCCTACTGCTTCCTCAGCAAGGTCAAGGGCATCAAAAAATTCGAGCAGTATATTGAACCGGGCAAGCGTCAGCTCCGCCTGGTGTTCGCCGAATTCCAAAAGATGGCCAAGGCGACCGACCCCGAAGTGTTCAGGTTCATGGACAAGGCGCTCGCGTAGGTGGACAATTGTCCTGAACATGGAATTACTTTATACGAAATTCTACCCAACGCAGGAACCTTTCAACAGGGCTCTTGGCTTTGCGTATGACGCCCTGGTGCACGGACCATGCGCCTTTGACGCCCATGCCGTTTGGGAAGCCCTCTCGGAGCGCGTCAAGCAGGGGATCTACATGGGCGAGGGATTGTTGCTGCCCCATACAAGGGTCTCGGGCCTGGATCGCCCTCTGGCGGGCTTTGCGGTTTGTCCGAGTGGCTTCACGGGCGTAAACGTTCGCGCCGGCGAGACGGCGCAGTTCATTTGCGTGCTGCTTTCGCCTGCCGAGTCTGCCACGGCGCATACTGTGGCGATTGCCAATATGGCAAAGAAAATTCTCGATCCCGAGTGGAAGGCGAGGGCGCTTGCCGCCCAGAACGACGCCGAAATCCGTGCCCTGTTCTAATATGGCTGTTTTGGCGGCTTACCACTGCAAGGTGCCGGTCGCGGTGGCGTGGTAGCCTTCGTAATCGCCAAAGAATCGTGTGTAGCCCGCCTTAAAGCACATCCAGCTCCACGGCGAGAGACTCACGGACCCGCCGAGCTCCTTGTAGTTGAGCGTCGAGGCGTCCCTCAGGAATTTTTTGTCGGTGGCGTCGTCGGGTCCGTGGATGTCGGCGAGGTTCCCGCCAAAGGCGGTATCCTTGGCGACGGCTCCGGCAACGAGCGTCCCCTTGATGAATTTGTAGGTGGCGCTTAGCTCCCCGTGGAATTCCTGGGCGTTCGGCCCGAGGTCGCTCCCGAGGCTCTGCGCGTAGGTGGCGTATGTGTAGCCTCCGCCCTTGTGGTGCGTGTACACCCAGGGCTCTATGCGCGTGTATTCGGTAAAGAAGTCAATGAGCGCAGGGCCAAGGTGGAGGCTGTCGCGGGCGACGCCCACGGTGGCGGCCCACTTGTTGCCCCACCATCCGTCGTCGAACATGCTGGTGGGCGACTTCATGTCGTCCCATAAAAGTTCGCCGTAAAATTCCCAGTGCGGGATGGTCTTGACACTCAGGTCAAAAGCGAGCGAGATGTTGTCTTGGTCGCCTTGCAAATGCTCCTCGAAAACGTAGGGGATGAACGGGATCACGTAGGCCCATTCAAATTCGCGGCCGGTGCTGTCGGCGTCCTCGTTCGGGTTTGTGCCGGCGGGTTCCACGGTGGTCCCGTACAGCGAGGTCTCGCTCAGCCCGAGGGTTATGTTCTTGGGGAGGTTCAAGTCGAGGCGGTGGGCGTGCAGGTATTTGCCCGCGTTCTTCTTTTCGAAGAGCTTGGCGGCGTATTGCGTGTAGATCACGGGGCCAATCTCGAACTGGTAGCCAAAATAGGGTGTGGGTGCCGCGTCGAACAAGCGGCTGCTGCTGTCTTGCCACGGGCGGTAAATGTTGTTCTCGCCGCGCAGAATCACGTGGTTGCGGCGGGCGGGTCCCCATTCCAGGTAGTCGAACCCGGCGAGCAGTCGTGCAAAACCTGCATTGTAGCCCATGTTGGCGGCGAAAAGGTCCCAGGTGCGCTTGTTTTCGCTTTGCTTGTTGTAGGGGATTCCCTCGTACGGGTTGTAAAAGTGGTCGGCAATATCGCGGTTGGTGTAGTCGGTATGGACCTTTACGCGGGCGTCAAACCAAAAGGCGTCGGTAAAGTGCCCGTCCAAAAAGAGCCGCACCGACATGGAGTTGTCGTAGTGCGTGGGGGCCGTCGTCAAGTTCGTCACGGCGACAGAGTCCACCAGCTGCCCGCGCAAGTTCACCTGGTATTTTTTTGCCGTGTCGGCAAAGCTAAGGTGGCGCACTTGCGGATTGCCCGGGCGGTTTGCGGCAAAGGCCGTGCTGCTGCTTGCAATGGCGAGCGTGAACATTAAAACGGGCATAAACAGCTTGAATGTTCTATGCATAATAACCTCCGTTCTTTTGGACGAAGTTTTTAAAGGCGTTGGGCGACATGGTGATGCGCAATATGGTCCACACCCTTTGGGGCTGTAAACGTTTTAGGCGGATGCCAAGCGAAATGAAAAGCCCGAGCAGCACCCAGACCCTGGGGAAGCCGAACTTGCAGGCAAAGTGGACGCGATTCCTGATCATGAGGCAGTCAATAAAGTAGGGGACTTTGCCCTTGCCCAGTTCGCTTTTTGTGCTGGTCCCTACGCTGTGGCGCACAATGCTTTCGGTTGCCCAGGCGAGCCCAAAGCCCATTTTTTTTGCCGCGCAGCAATAGTCGTTCTCTTCGAAGTACAAAAAGTAGTCTTCGCACATGGGGCCTACTTTTTGCAGGCACTCGGGCGAAATCAAAAAAGACGAACCCTCGACGTAGTCAAAGCCTGGTTCGGTTGGGCTATTGGCGCGCCGCACGTTCGCCATTTGCGGGTTCACGAACCCGACGCCACCCAAAAAGTTCCCGTCCATGTCGGTGATTTGCGAGCCCGTGATGCCGGCGCCCGTTTCGGAGGCTTTCTCCAAAAGCTTTTCCAGGGCATCCTCCTGGGGGGCGGTATCGTTGTTCAACAGCCAAAAGAAGCCGTCAAATCCGTCGGCCTGCGCGGCGCGAATCCCCTGGTTGCAGCCTGCGGCAAAGCCGCGGTTCTCGGTATTCCAAATCCACTTGACGGAGAGTTCAAAGGCTTCGTTCCCGAACGTTTTTTGCGATTCCTCGGTCGAGGCGTTGTCAACCACGTAAACGCACTGCGGCTTGACCGTCCCTTTTTCGAGGGCGCGCAGGCAGCGGACGGTTTCTTGTGCAGCCTTGAAGTTCACGAGGATGGCGACGGCGGTTTTCATTTTTTACCAAAGAACTTTGTGGCGACGGGGACGCCAATGGTGCCGAAAAGGGCGAGGGGGATTGCCTGCCACAGGTGCCTTAAATGCGGGTGCAGGTCCTTGCGGTTCTTGAGAATCCAAAAGAACTCGCCTGGCAAGAATCCTTTTTGCAGGCGCTTGGCGGTATAACTTTCGAAGTGGCGGGCAAATTCCTGGTCCTGTTTTGAGAGGCGGTTGAACAAAGGGTGCTCCAAGATATTCTTGGTCCAGCGGTTGTTCGTTTTCAGGTTCCCGCTCCAGGTGTTCTTGTGGCCGAGCCCGATTTCGTTGTTGCCGTGGAGCCTGTACTGGATGACCTTTTGCGTAATGCTAAGAATGCCGTGGTTCGCCGCCGCGACCAGCGTTATCCACTGGTCGTGAACGGGGATGCCCTCGGGGAAGGGGAGCACTTGGCTCAAAAGACTTGCGCGGAACAGGGTGAGGCAACCCGTGACGTTGGTGTACCCGGTAAGGTAGGTCCTTAGCGAGAGTTTGCTCTCGATCCCACCTAGGGCCCTCCAGGAATCGGCGGTTTTGTTGCCGAGGGCGTCAATGATCTCGGCGTCCCCAAAAACAAGATCCTGCGCGGAACCTTCCAGAGCCTGTTCCAAGACCTGGAGTTTTTCGGGGAGCCAAACATCGTCCTGGTCGGCAAGGGCGACAAAGTCCTCGTCGGAGGCCAAGTCAGCGATTTGCTTGAGCGCGGTCGAAAATGCTGTCTGGTGACCCTGGTTCTTTTCGAATACCGTGATTTTGAGCGGTAGCTTTTGGGCGAACTCGTTCAAAATCTTGGCTGAACCGTCCTTGGAGCCGTCGTCGATGGCGATAATGCAGTCGGCGGGCCTTTTTTGGCACAGCAACGACTCCAGCATCTGGGGCAGATACTTCTCGCCGTTGTAGGTCGCCAGGGCTATGTAAATTTTCGCCATGACTTTAATATAGTAAAGTGCCGTTTTTGGGGGTATATTTTATATTTTATTGCCAATAATCTATGGCTCAAAGGCGAATCCTCTTTATTTGCGACAAAAACGAATGTACCAGTTTTGGGCGTTTGACGCTCAACTTGGTGCGTGCTGTGGCCCCCGAATTCGAGGCCCACGTGCTTTGGCTCAAGACGCCCAAGTTCTTTGCACGCGGGGGGTCGCCGGTCGAGGGCTGCGTCAATCACGAGGTTTGGGCAAAGTCCCTCTACACCGGTTTTTTTTCATTCAGGGGGGCGCTCCGCAAAACCATAGGCGAGGTGAATCCTGACTTGGTGTTTTTCATTCGGCCGGAGCTCGGCTTTTTGGTGCCTGTCGCAAAAGGGGTGCTCGCTCGCGTGAACCCGCAGGGCAAGGCGGTGATGTTTGTTCACGACACCTTTGCCGAGACCCTCTACCCGCACAGCCCCAAGTTCATTTTGCTCAACCGCTTTTATGTGCGTCCCACGGTTTGTGCCGACGCCTTTGTGTACAATTCCAACTGGACCCGGGGCGAGGCTGCCGCCTTTTTTGGCCCGCGTATGGCGAACGCTCCCGGTTGTGTCATTGGCTGCCCCATTGATTCTGAACTGTTTTCTTTGCCGGAGTCGCCCGTGACGCCGGAACAGCGCGAGGCGTTCCGCCGCAAGTACGGCATTCGCAACTACCAGGCCATGTGCCTCAACGTGAGCCTCGACGAACCGCGCAAGAACATCGACACCTATTTCGAGATGGCGCGGCTCAGGCCCGATGTCGCCTTTGTGCGCGTGGGCAAGCTCTCGGAAAGGCTCCGCGGCATTGTCAACGAAAAGCGCCTGATGAACGTGTTCCACTTTAACCAGTTCTCGGCTCAGGAACTGCGTGAATTCTACCGCCACGCCGACCTCATGGTTTACCCGTCGTTTTTGGAGGGTTTTGGCCTGCCGCCTATCGAGGCGATTGCCTGCGGGACGCCTGCTGTTGGCGCCGCCGCCTCTGCCGTTAAAGAGAACCTGGATGGTGTTTGCCCGCTGGTGGACCCGCCCGACGACGCCGAGGCCTATGCCAAGGTGCTGGACCGCGTGTTGGCCCACGAGAACGTGCTGGATGCGCAAGCGGCGCAGGCGTTGCTCGAGCGCCTGTCAATGAGCGCCTTTGCCGCGCGAACCTGTAATTTCTTTAAGAGTCTCCTCGCTTAGCTTGCTCAGCAAAATGGCGGCGTCACGCTTGGTGTCGAGCGCCTTGATGTTTTTGAGCAAGGGCAAAACCGTGCCCGGGTGCGCGAGGTAAAACAAAAAGTTCCTTAAAAAGCCAAAGTTCTTGTAGAGGGCGAGCGAGAGCTCCAGGGGGGTGGATGTCGGTTCCAAAATTTGCCCCCCGGCAAGGCTGTCTGTTAGTTTGTTTGTAACCAGGTAAGGAATGCTGAACATGCGCCCGCCGGCGTGGTACATGCGGAGGGTGAAATCTACAAGAGCAATGGGCGTGGTGAGAGTCTCGTCAAAACGACCCGTCCTCTGCACAATGCGCCTGGAGAACGCGGCCACCAGCGGGTGCGGTGCCGCCACAAAGCGAAGCTGGGCGTCGTCTGCAATCATTTGGAGGCCCGACCATTTTTGCAACACGTAGCCGCCTTTGAATTTTTGCGAGCCTTTCGCAGTTGCGTCCGTCGCAGTTCCGCCCGCCGTGAGGTTCACGCGCGGGGCGAATGCGTCTACCATCGGGAACCCTTCGATGGCCTGCGCGAGGTCGTTCAAAAAATCCCGGTCGATGTTTACTGAGCTGTGGGCGAATACCAGCCATTCGGCGTCGCTGTTCTCAAGATTTCGGTTGATGTTGTTGCCAAGGAACCACCCGAGGGCGGGATCCGTGAATGGAGGATCCTTTGCAGGCGCCCCCCAAACAAAAACATCGAACTGTCGCATTAGAAGCCTACGCGGAGTCCCACGCGGTGCTCGAACCCGAGGCCCTGCGCCAGGTACGAGAACGAGTAGTCCACGGCAAAAAGGCTGTTGCTAAAACCGAGACCGCCGCTCACCATGTGGGCTTCGTTCGATTCGCTGGGTCGGCTCTCCGAGGAGGCGAGCTCCTTGAAGTCGCGCACTAGGTCAAGCCAAGTGCGGGTAAAGCCGAGCCTAATGGAGAGGTAGCTTCCCAGGGCGTATTCGGCACCCAGGTTCAGGTTGGCTTCGGCATAGCGCGGAAAATCGCTCTCGGCGTACAGCGTGAGTCGCCTAACGCTTTGCGGGCGGAAGAACCCTGCAAGGGCGAATGTTTGCGACATGGGGTAGAACTCGTCATCGCCGTCGTCCACGTAGTCGCGCAGCAGGCAGCCGAAGTCCCTTGCCATAAACGAGAACCCAAAGAGCTTGCTGGAGGCTTGCCACGAAACACCCCAGTCAAAGGCGGCGCCAAATGCGGTGCGGTCGCCTTCTTCTTCGGCGAGCCTGTCGCTTGCGACCTTGGCGGTAAAGCCGAACTGGATGTGCTTCATGGGGAAGGCGAGTGACGCCGTGGCGAGCTGGCTAAACGGCTGGTAGTCGATTCCCGTTTCAAAACCGAGTTCGTCGTAGCCCGTGATGCTGCCGTAGTCCAGCCAGTTGTAGCTGATTTGGTAAATGAATTTGCGGAACGTGCTGGTGTAGTAGATGGACCCCTGGTTGTCGGCGAACTCGCCTGTTTGCCAGTGCGCTTCGATCACTCGTTTTTTGCCGTCTTCCATGCGGATGGCTGCCGGGTTCAACTGCGTGATGGTGGGGTCGGTACTCGGGCTTGCACCCGCCGATTTTTCGAGAGCGGCGTTTCGGGGGCTGTCGAACGTTCCCATGAACGAGAAAATCTCCAGGCCGGCATTGCCGTGGTCAAAGTAGGCAAAGCTGGCTACAGGGACCATCAGGGAAAGCGCGGCGAGCGTTAGGCTTTTCTCGAAAAACTTCATAGCCAAAATTTACAAAAAAATCAAAAAAAAGCCAAATACCTTTACAAATTATCAAAACTTTGGTATATTTGGGGCGCTCGGGCTATTAGCTCAGTTGGTAGAGCAACGCCCTTTTAAGGCGTGGGTCGAAGGTTCGAGCCCTTCATAGCTCAGTGAAAAGCCGGTTCCGTTCGCGGAACCGGTTTTTTATTTTTTCAATCTGTCGTTTTTTTTAAATTTGCACTCGACATGGACTCCTTGCAAGAATTTCTCCAGGATTCGCTCCCCGAATCCCTCGCGCTTTTTGCCAATGCCGGCAACGAAGCCATCCACGTCAACGGGGTGACAATCCCCATGGCCTCGATGATGGCCGCGGCCCGTTTTTTTGCGGAACCGAGGAACATGCTCGTGGTGGCGAAGGACTACAAGAACGCCGAAGTTTGGGTCGAGAACCTGCAGAGTCTTTTGGGCGAAGATTACGTGAAGTTCTTCCCGTCCATCGGGCTAAAGCCCTACGAGCAAAAGGTCCCGTTCGAGGGCGTGCTCGAGGAGCGCCTCAAGTTTTTCAAGGATACCGCCGACACTTCGCGCCCTGTGGTCGCCGTGTGCCCGCTCGACGCCCTCTTGGCAAGGCTCCCTGCCCCCGGTTTTTTGCCCAGGCAGTTCAAGCCTATTAAGGTGGGCGACATCTTTGAGCCCGCGGCTCTTCGCCCCTGGTTCCTCGACAACGGCTTTACCGAGCAGCCCGTGATTAGCGGGGTGGGCGAGTTCTCCATTCGCGGTTGCATTGTCGACGTGAACTGCTTTTTGTACCCGCACCCCATCCGCATCGAGTTTTACGGCGACGAGGTGGAGTCCGTTCGCACTTTTGACATTTTTACGCAGCGCTCCATCGAAAAAATGGACCGCATTACGCTTTACCCCATGGGCGAGTTCACTCTCCCTTGCGCAGAGATGGCAAAGTTCCGCGGCGACCTCTCGGGCCTGTGGTGGAAACGCCCCCAGTACCAGGAGCTCAATTCGAGCCTGCTCGATTACTTGCCCAAGTGCACCCTCGTGTTCGAGGAACTTTCGGCGCTCTCGGAGGCAGCCTCCAAGCTTTATTTGGCTTACGACGCCGTTTACCAGGATCTCCACGGTTCGGGGGTCGACGTGGCTCCCGCATCCACGTTCTGGTTCAAGTTTGGTGAACTCTCCCGGCAGTTCCCCGGGCGGGCGAGCCTCGACATGACTCGCGTGAGCGCCGAGTCCAACAGCTGGTACAACCTGAATGTAAAGTCCCAGGATTTTTCGAGCAATGGCGCCGAGTCCGTCGCGCGCCAAATTGAGGATTTTGCCGCCGTGGGCGGCCGTGTGTATGTGGTGGCGCCGACTCCAGGTGCCCTCACTAGGCTACGACATGTTTTCGAAGACCTTCCGGTGGAAGATTACTTTGTTGGAAATTTGACCGAGGGCTTTTGGCTGGAGAGCGACGGCGTCGCCTTTTTGACCGAGACCCGAATTTTTAACCGTCATGCCAACAAGCACCGCAAACGTCAAATTTCAGGCTCGGTGGCGAGCGCCCTCATGGTCGAATCGCTCAACCGCGGCGACTACGTGGCGCACGAGGACCATGGTGTGGGCCGTTATTTGGGTCTGGTGCGCGTGGAGGTGAATGGCGGCCTGGTCGACTGCGCCTTGTTGGAGTACGCCGACGGTGACCGCCTCAAGTTCCCTGTTTCGGACTTGCAAAAAATCGACCGCCTGGACCCGCCCGAGGGCAAGGTCCCGAGCCTCGACAAGCTGGGCGGCAAGGCCTGGGAGGCTGTCAAAAAGCGCGTCAAAAAGAAGGTTGTGCAAATCGCCAAGGAACTGGTGGAGCTCTATGCCAAGCGCGAGCTGGTGGAGGGCTTTGGTTTCCCGCCCAACCAAAAGATGCAGCAGGAGTTCGACGACGCCTTTGAATTCGACCCGACTCCCGACCAGGTGAAGGCGACCGAAGACATTATGCGCGACATGGAGGCCCGCAGGCCCATGGACCGCCTCATTTGCGGCGACGTGGGTTTTGGCAAAACCGAGGTCGCCATGCGTGCGGCCTTCAAGTGTATTTCGGCAAAAAAGCAGGTGGCCATTCTGGTGCCCACAACCATTTTGGCGGCCCAGCATTACGAGAATTTCAAGGAGCGCTTTGCCGCCTTCCCGGTGAACATCGCCCTGGTGAACCGCTACAAGACCGCCAAAGAGAAAAAGGAAATCTTCAAGCAGGTCGCCGAGGGCAAGGTCGACATTGTTGTGGGTACGCACGCTCTGTTGAGCGACAAGAACCAGTTCAAGGACTTGGGGCTCCTCATCATTGACGAAGAGCAAAAGTTCGGCGTCAAGCAAAAAGAAAAATTGCGCGAGTTCCGCCTGGCGGTCGATACTCTCAGCATGAGCGCGACGCCTATCCCGCGCTCGCTGCACTTGAGCCTTACGGGCGTCCGCGACATTTCGCTCATCAATACTCCGCCCATGAATCGCCTCCCGGTCGAGACCAAGCTCATGAAGCGCGACGACGTGGTGCTGGCCGATGCCGTCAAGGACGAGCTCGCCCGCGGTGGGCAGGTGTTCATTGTGAACGACCGCGTGCAGACCATTAACCAGCTGGCCGAGGACGTGGAGGGCTGGGTACCCGAGGCGCGTGTGGCGGTGGCCCATGGTCAAATGGACGACCACGAGCTGGAGCGCGTGATGAACGCCTTTTTGAGCAAGGAGTTCGATGTGCTGGTGAGCACCTCCATTATCGAGTCCGGGCTCGACGTGCCCAACGCGAACACCATCATCATCATGAACGCGAACCACTTTGGCATAAGCCAGCTCTACCAGATGCGCGGTCGCGTAGGCCGCAGCGATGTGCTCGCCAAGGCGTACCTCGTGATTCCCACTCGGGGCGAGATTGCCCCCGAGTCCATGCGCCGCCTCAAGGCGTTGGAGCAGTACACCGACCTGGGAAGCGGCTACCAGTTGGCGATGCGCGATTTGGAGATTCGCGGGGCGGGGAACCTGCTGGGGCAAGAACAGCACGGCTTTATTGCCGAGGTCGGGTTCGAGACCTATGTGCGCATGGTCCGCGAGGCCGTGGAGCAGTTGCGCGGCGGCCCTACCGACAAGCCCATACAGCCTCGCGTGGAGATTGGCGTGGACGCCTACCTGCCTGAGGACTACATTCAAGACGGTCTCACGCGCATTTCGCTGTACCAGCGCATTGCCCGTGTGGCGTCGAGTGCCGAGGTCGAGAGCATTTTGCAGGAACTCGAGGACCGCTTTGGTCCTGTGCCGGAACCTGCCATGATGCTCATGAAGGTTTCGGAGATTGGACTTTTGGCCGGGCGCATGCGCGTGCAGGGGTTGCAACAGCGCAGGGGGCTTTTGGCGGTGACGTTTGCCGAGTTCCCGCCTCCGGACCCGCGAGAACTTTTGGCCCTGTGCCCGGCTTCGCCGTACCCCATGCGCCTTTTGAATGTCACGCCGGTCCAGGCGGTCATCGAGCTGGGGACCGCCATCCCCGAGCAGGTCGCCTCAAGGACGCTCGAATGTTTTAAAGTTTTTTCTGGGTTAGATATTAAACAAGAGGGATTCAAATGAAAATTAAGGCTCTTTTTGCAATTTTCGGGGCGGCTTTTTTGGTCGCCTGCAACGTTCAAAATCAGTTCGAGAACAGGGTCGCCATCACGGCGGATTCGACCGCCGAGCAAAGGTTCGCCTACATGATCGGTGCGCAAATGGCCTTGAACGACTTTTCCATGGTTCCGCACCAAATGGGCAAACACCTCGACGAGGACTGCGTGATGCAGGGCATCCGCGACGATCTCAAAAAGCATGAGGACGAGGATTTTGAATACCAGATTTCGGGCGATTCCCTCCGCTCCGCCACATTCAATATGGAGTCATTAGCCCGAGGGCGTTATGGCCAAACCTATCCCGACAGCGCGACTCTGGTGCAGCTTGGCGACGACCGGGAGCGGATTCAAAAATACAAGGATTCCGTGTTGGCTTCGCTCCCTGTGGAGCCCGAGGGCAAGGTGACGGGCCTCCCCGTAAAGTTGAGCGATACCACCGCGACAAAAATGCAGATGTTCTCTTATCGTGTCGGCATCCAGTATGCCTCGGTGTTCTTAAAGCTCCGTGCCGACACCAAGCTCGATTTGGACGTGGAGTACTTTGTGCTTGGCGTCCGTGAATCTGCTGCCAAGGCCCGCGATACCACGTTTGCCATGCAGATGTCCAATGATTCCATTACGGTGATTAGGACTCGTTTTGATTCCTTGCTTGCGGTCCGCCAGCAAGAGGAACGCGAAAGGCAAATCCAGGAGGAGGAGCGAATGAAGGCAGAGGCCGCGAGCCTCCGTGGTGACACACTCGACAACGGCATGCCCGCCAAGATCAACTTCAACGTGAAGGTCAAGGGGATTACCCTCAAGACCGAGAATCTTTTGCCCTTTGCCGGCAAGCCGATGCTGCTCACGTATTTCTCGGCCACCTGCGGTCACTGCGCCCATACAGCTCCGCAAATTGTTGAAATCTTCAAGGAATTTGCCTCCAGGGGGCTTGTGTCTACGACCGTGTTTTCCAGCAGCAACAGCAAGAGCGCTATTCGCAAGTTCATGGACAAAGCCCAGTTTGACGAACGCATGAACGTGGTCTTTGACGAGACCCGAGTATTCGGGGAGCTTTACAGCGACGGCTATGTTCCAAAAATTTACATTGTAAATCCGGACGGTTCTTACAAATTATACGTGTCCCTAGATAACAAGATTGACGCCATCAAGAGTGAAATTGCGGCTCTTTTGGATGGCAAGAATGTCGAACCCTAGCGTTTTTTGTAATTTTAACTCGAAAAACTACAGGACGTTTTCTAAAGGAAGTTGAAAATGAAATCCAAAATTATTGCTCTTGGTGCTTGTGCCTTGGCCATGGTCGCTTGCGATATGCCTCAGTCCAAGGCCCCGGCTTCTATCAATGCCAATACAACTGACGATCAAAAGTTCGCCTACATGCTGGGAGTCCAGTTTGGAGGGCAGAATTTTAAGATGCTGCCGCTCCAGATGGGCGAACACTTGAACCAGGATGTGGTCATCCAGGCTTTTTACGATGCTCAGAAGGCTGCCAGCGACACGTCTTTTAAGCTCCAACTTTCTGATGATTCCCTTCGCGCCGTGGGTACCCTGTATGGAGCCCGTTCTCGCCAGCGCATGGAATCGACTCGCCCTGACAGTGCCACCATGGCCTCGTTCGAAGGCGACCGTGCAAAGATCCGTGCTTACATGGACTCTGTGGCCAAACTTCTGCCTATTGAAAGCGAAGCCCCTGTGACGGGAGCTGCCGTGACCCTCGGTCCCGACGCAACGGACAACCAAAAGTTCTCTTACCTTATTGGCATTCAGTTTGCTAATCAGTTCCGTGCCATTGGAGAACAGTTCCAGACCGAGTTCGACGGGGATTACTTTGTGCTGGGTGTCAAGGACGCCGCTGCCAAGATTCGTGATACCACTTTGGCTTTGCAGCTGCCCGAGGATTCCCTCAAGGCTGTTGGTAACCGCTTTAACGACAAGATGAAGGCCCTCCGCGAAGAGGCCATGAAAAAGCAGCAGGAGGAAGAAGCGAAACTCAAGGCCGAAGTCGCTGGCCTGCGTGGTGATACGCTCCCCAACGGCATGCCTGCCAAAATAAACTTCAAGGTGAAGGTCACCGGCATTTCACTCAAGACCGAGGACCTCTCCTCGTTTGCCGGCAAGCCGCTCCTGATCTCTTACTTCTCCGCCACCTGCGGCCACTGCGCCCATGCAGCTCCGCAGATTGTGGAAATCGCCAAGGAATTTGTGCCCAAGGGCCTTACCGCCCTCTCCGTGTTTAGCGGTGGCAACAGCAAGGCAGGCATTCGCCGCTTTATGGACGACGCCAAGTACGACGACAACATGAGCGTCGTGTTCGACGAAAAGCGCCAGTTCGGCGAGCTCTACAGCGACGGCTACGTGCCCAAGATTTACCTCGTGAATCCGGACGGCACCTACAAGCTCTACGCCGCCTTTGAAAAGGAGAAGGAAGACCTCAAAAAGGAAATCGCCGAACTCCTCGCCGGCAAGAACGTAGAGTGGAAGGTCGAGACTCCGGCCACGGTCGATACTTTGAAGCCCGCAGCTCCGGCTCCGGCAGCCCCTGCTGCGGCACCTGCTGGCAAGTAGTTTAAAATGACAGAATTCGATGTCGTCGTCGTCGGTGGTGGCCATGCTGGCATCGAGGCGACCCATGCCGCCTGGAAACTTGGCGTCAAGACCGCCATGCTCACGATGGACATCAACGCCATCGGGCGTATGAGCTGTAACCCTGCCGTGGGCGGGGTCGCCAAGGGGCAGATTGTTCGCGACATAGACGCCCTCGGCGGCTTGATGGGCATTTTGACCGACAAGGCGGGCATCCAGTTCCGCATGCTCAACATGAGCAAGGGACCCGCCGTTTGGGGGCCGCGCGCCCAGTGCGACATGAAGTATTACAGTGAGATCGCCCGCGAGACTATCGCCGGCTTGCCCGGCCTCACGCTCATCGAGGGGGAGCTCACCGCGTTTGAGCGCATGCCCGACGGTCGCCTGCAAATAACGCTGTTGAACGGCGACCGCTATGTGACGCGTTCCATTGTGGTCACCAGCGGCACGTTCCTGGCGTCCAAGATGTTCACTGGGCTCGAGACGAGTGTTGGTGGGCGAGTGGGCGAGCCCAGCGCCGACAAGCTTTCGGAGTGCCTTGCGGCAAACGGCATTGCGCTGCGCAGGCTCAAGACTGGCACGCCTAGCCGCCTGGACCCCGATTCCATTGACTTTGGCGAGTGCGACGTGCAGCACGGCGATGCCGTGCCGTGGCCGTTTAGCGACCGGCATTCCAACGCCCTTCGCAACGACTGCGTTTGCTGGATTACGCGCACCAACATCAAGACCCACGACATTTTGCGCAGCGGCTTCAAGGATAGCCCCATGTTCAGTGGCCGCATCCATGGCAAGGGCCCGCGCTACTGCCCCAGCATCGAAGACAAAATCAACCGCTTTGGCGACCGCGACGGTCACCAGCTGTTTTTGGAACCCGAACAGGCAGACATTGGTCGTGTCTACATCAACGGCTTTAGTTCGAGCCTGCCTGCCGACATCCAGCTGGCGGCCATCCACACCATCCCGGGGCTTACCCGCGCGAAGGTTCTGCAGATTGGCTACGCGGTGGAGTACGACTCGGTTGACGCGACGCAGCTTTACCCGACCTTCGAGTGCAAAAAAGTTCCCGGTCTTTATTTTGCCGGGCAGGTTTGCGGCACCAGCGGCTATGAGGAAGCTGCCGGCCAGGGCCTTATGGCGGGCATCAACGCGGCCCTCAAGGTCAAGGGCGAGGAACCCTTTATTTTGGGCCGTTCCGAGAGCTATTTGGGCGTGATGGTCGACGACCTGGTGAACGTGCTCTTGGACGAACCCTACCGCATGTTCACGAGCCGCGCCGAGTACCGCCTGTTTTTGCGCAGCGACAATGCCGAGGCCCGCCTCAAGGAAAAAGCCCGCAAAATCGGCATGATTGACGATACCGACTGGGCCGACTGGGTGCGTCGCCGTGACCAGATGGTTGCCCTCAAGGCTAGCCTTGTCGCGGAGTCCGCCAGCCCTGAGGACGCCAACAAGATTTTGGCGGCGGGCGGGCAGGCGCTTGCCACCGAGCGCACCCGCTGGATCAACGTGCTGCGCCGTCCGGGAATTGACCCCGAACTTTTCTTTGATGTGGCGCTTCCTAGTTTGCCGAACTCCAGTTTGCCGAATCCCGGCTCGAGCCTCTGCCGCCGCGACCGTTGGTACATGTACGCCGAAGAAATCTATGCGGGCTTTTTTGACCGCCAGTCCCGCGAAATTGCCGACCAAAAAAAGATGGAGTCGGTCAAGCTTGCCCCTGATTTCGACTACATGCAGATCCCGGCCATCAGTATCGAGAGCCGCCAACGCCTCAACGCACAAAAGCCGCTCACCCTGGGGCAGGCTAGCCGAATTCCCGGCGTCCGCCCCGCCGACATCACCGTTTTGGCGCATTGGCTCGAAAATCGGGCCTAGTTTGGCCCATAAAGCATAATTTTTTGTGACTTTGCCGTGGTGCACCCAAATTTTTACTATCTTTGGGCGCGTCAATTAACATATTTGTCCAAAGACAATTTTCCAAGAGGTATACTATGGCAGAAGAAACAGAAGTCAAATCCACAGAAGAAGTCAAACCTCAGGAACCGAAATCCCAAGAAAAATCCGCCGAAAAGAAGGCCCCGGCCAAGAAGAAGCGTCCTTTGAACGCGAAGCGCAAAGGGGGAGCCCCCGCTGCCAAAAAGCCGGCAGTCTTTAGTGATTCTCTGGAAGAACGTTTCCCCGCCCTCGCCGCCAAGCTCAAAAAGAAAATCGAGGACGACATCAAGCAGAAAATCAAGGATGCCCAGAACGACCCGAAGGTCAAGGCTGCTTCCAAGAAGTTCGCTGCCGAAAAGTAATTTCTGTCTTTTGATTTTTAAATGCCCTCGGTTCGCCGGGGGCGTTTTTTATGGGGCGTCGCAGCAGGTTTGTCTGTAGATTTCCATAACATTGAACTCACCGGTCGTGCTGTCGGCCGCTTCTATTCTGAACCGGATCGAAACCACTGATTTTACGGCCTCGTCTATGGAAATAGGGTTGCCCCAGCCGGCCTGTTCGAACTTCTCCCACACGGTGCAGACATCTTGGGCAGAAGAGGTCGGCATAAGGGTGACATGGGGGCGGTCGTGATTGATGGCGGCTTCTTTTTTGTCATCGAGGACGAGTTCGAGAACTGCTGTAGCATCGGACGTATAGGTGATACAGATTCCCCACATATTGGTTATATCTACAGGAAGGGCATCTTTTCCGGCAAGGTTGAAGGCCACTCCGGCATACGGCTTGTGGTCCATGGATCCCTGATTCAGGTTGAAGGTGCCGCAAATTCCCCCGCATTCGTCAATAACCGGATCAATGGCGTCGTTGGTAATATCATTTCCGAGCGGAACTGGCCAGGTTATGGTGGAGAGCCCCCCTTCTGCGGAATCGTTAAACATATACCATTCGGCATATGTGAGACCTGTATTTATAGTGTATTCGCCCGCCTTGCCAGACCAGCTGAAGCCATTTACATTTAGGGCCACTAACTCGGAACTGTCTTGTTCCGTAGTGGCAGAAACGGAGTCGTCATCACCGCAAGCCGCAAGGAAAAACGACAGACTCAGGAAAAGAAAAAAAATTTTCGTTTTCATTTGGTATTCCCCAAAAAGGTCTTGCCCTTAATATATAATATTTTTTCCCATCTTTTCTATATTTGCGCTCATGATCAGCATTACCAAGCTCCTGATGGATACGCCGAACTACGGTGACCAATTGCGTTACGAACCCCGCGCCCACGAATGCAAGAACGGTGTGGCGCCCGGCCGCGGCCCCGTGGTGGTATGGAACTGCACCAAGACGTGCAACCTGAGTTGCGTGCACTGCTATGCCCGCTCCGAGGCCATCAAGTACCAGAACGAATTGACCCACGAAGAAGGAATCGCCCTCATTGACCAGTTGGCCGATTTCAAGGTGCCGGTAATCCTTTTCAGCGGTGGCGAGCCTCTGCTCCGTCCGGACTTCTTTGAACTCGCAAACTACGCGGCAAGCAAGGGAATCCGCCCGACCATCAGCACGAACGGCACCTGCATTACGCCCGACGTGGCCCAGAAACTCAAGGACATGGGCGTAGGCTACGTAGGCATCAGCCTGGATGGCTGCGAGGCGACGCACGACAAGTTCCGCGGCAAGGAGGGCGCCTACAAACTTGCTCTCCGCGGCATCCGCAACTGCGTGGTGACCGGCCAGAAGGTGGGGCTCCGCTTTACGATTACGCGCTACAACGTGCAGGACTTGAACGCGATTTTCGACCTGCTCGAAAGTGAGAACATCGACCGCGTGTGCTTCTACCACCTGGTTTACAGCGGGCGCGGTTCGGCGATGGTCGCAAACGACCTGAACCACGAAGAAAGCCGCAAGGCGATGGACCTGATTATCGACCGCACGCTCGACTTCAAGAAACGCGGCATCGACAAGGAAATCCTGACCGTCGACAACCATGCCGACGCCGTCTACCTGTACTTGCGCATGAAGCGCGAAGACCCTGCCCGTGCCGAGAAGGTGCTGGAACTCATCCAGCGTAACGGCGGTAACCGCAGCGGCATGGCGTTTGGCAACATCGACAGCATCGGTAACGTTCACCCCGACCAGTTCACGCAGTACATCACGCTCGGCAACGTGCGTGAACGCAGCTTTGGCGAAATCTGGAGCAACGAATCGAACCCGATCATGGCGGGCCTCAAGAACCGCAAACCGCTTTTGAAGGGCCGCTGCCCCAAGTGCCCGTACCTGGGCCTTTGCAACGGCAACTTCCGCACTCGCGCCGAGGCCGTGACCGGCGACTTCTGGGAACAGGACCCGGCCTGCTACCTTACCGACGCGGAGCTGGGTCTTTAACGCATGGCACCCCTCGAGCAAGCCATCCTCGACGTTATCCAGGACGGGTTCCCCATCGCGGAACGTCCTTATGCCGAGCTGGCGCGCGTCTTGAATGACTGCGGCGCGGGCTCTACAGGAGTCACCGAGAGCGAGGCTTTTTCCCTGGTCGAGGGACTTCGCGCCACGGGCGTCATCCGGCGCATTGGCGGCGTCTACGACTCCTTTAAGTTGGGCTTTGTGAGCAGATTGGTCGCGGGCAAGGTTTATGCCCTCGGCAACAAGGCTACCGACGACAGTGCCCTCAATGAGTTTGCCGCTGCCGTCAACAGGGTTCCCGCAGTTACGCACAACTACGTGCGCAGCCACGCTTACAACGTGTGGTTCACCGTCATTGCCGAGTCCGCCGCCGCCATCGATTCTATTGTAGATAAATTAATCGCGACAACCGCGCTCCGCGACGTGCATGTGCTTCCTGCCACCCGCAAAATCAAGATCAATACGGTGATGGGGAAGGCGGCGACACGCATGGTCTCTGCGACCGGGACCGCTACGAATGTTGCGACCGGTGTTACTGCGGATTCTTTGACCGCCGCGGAACTCTCCGATGCCGACAAGTGCAGGATCCGCGCCCTCAGCGGCGACCTGCCGCACACCCTTACGCCGTTCGTCGATGTTTTCGCGGGCGTCTCGCAAACAGGCGCCAATGCGGCGGGCGACTTGCCCTCTTTTTTGGCGGCAATTCGCGGCGACCTCGCCTCGGGACTCATGCGCCGCTTTGGTGCGGTGCTACGCCACCAGGAGGCGGGATTCGCCCATAACGCCATGGTATGTTTTGAGCACCCCTTAGCCCCGGATGCGGACAGGATCCTGACCATGGAGCCGCATATTTCGCATTGTTACGAGCGTCCCCCCTTCGAGGGCTTCCCGTATAACCTCTACGCCATGTTCCATGCCGCCTCGGCGGGGGAGCTGGAGCAGGCCATAGCCCAGACGGCTTCGGCGCTTTCCGCAGGGAGTGCATGTCAGGTGAAATACACCGTTTTGCACTCTCTCCTCGAACTCAAAAAGACCAGTTTCACCTTTTTTTAACCCACCTAAATTTCAACTCCCCCCCATTTTGGGGGGCTTTTTTTTATCTAGGAAAATTTACTTTGATCAAAACCTCTCTTTAAAGTTATCTTTATATTACAATATGTCTGGAGTATATATGCTCAATAAGCGAATCATTTCTCTAGTTCTTTTTATGGCGATTGTCGCTTTGGCACAGACGCCCCAGCCTGCTCCGGCAGCGCAACCTGCTCCCGCGGCACAACCGGCACCAGCTGAACCCGCGCCTGTGGAACAAGCCGTAGCCCCTGCCGCGGTCGAGTCCGATCCCGCCGCTCCGGCTCCTGCTTTTGTCGCTGAACCAATGCCCAATGTCGAAGAAAAAAAAGAGAGTGAAGCCTCCACCATATCGGTATTTGTGAAGAGTTCCCGAAGAAATCAAGGCTTTGCAAGATGACTTGAAAAGCTTGCAGACCATGGTTGGTGGATCGAATCCAGAAATTGAAGCCCTATTGCAGAAGGCGAACCGCATAGCCCAAATGAACGACCGCTGCTCCATGGTCTCCATCAACGAAGTGCTGGATACGGCTTGCGGATACTTTTACGAAGTGGAATTGCCCGCATTCGAGAACGAGTACATGGAATTGACGGGAGAGGTTCGATTGGGCTCCATGCGCATGGCGACCACCCTCGAAGAGCGCACCCAGCAGCTTATGAGCTGTTCCGAGGCCTTGGCGAGCATCGTGGTTCCCCGCGAGCAGCTGCTCCGCCTCAAGGGCAACGTTTACCTGGAACCTATCAACTTTGCCGGCGACTTTGACGCTGAATACCGGTTCTCCCTCTCGTACGACCCAACGCGCATGTCCCAGCAAGAACGCCTGGCCAACCTTTGGCTCAGCAAGTGCGGAGACATTGTGCTGCGCCAGACCCACGAGGAATTTGCTCCCATGTTCATCGCTTCTTTGAAAATGAAGAACGACTCCCTCAAAAAGGCGGGCAGCAACGTGAAGTTGATGATGAACAAGAAGTCGCTCGCCGTCAAGGTCGCCATGCGTCGTTCCGCTAAGGGCGCCTACTTTTTGAACGGCAACAAACTCTTTAGCCGCGAACTTTCGTCTAAGGACACCCAGTCCCATCTGGTATTTGACCTCAAAAACAAAAAGGCTGTCATGGAACTGGGTCTCGATGCTGTTATCGAGGACTTCAAGGGACGCCTGGTGTTCAAGGGACTCAAAAAGACCGACATGTTTGGCCGCTGGATGTGGGACAACGACAAGAACTTCCCCGAAACCGCAGCGAACGACGATTCCGAAAAGATGACCGCCGAGGACTCGCTCGCCATCCAGCGCGGACTGGACTACTACGACGATGAATACGAAGAGAATTCGCAAAAGGCGAAAGATGCCGTGGCGGACGCCGCCAAGCCAGAGGGCGAGGGCCTGAGCATCCACTGGATTCCGTTCGCCATCTCCTCGGCAATCCTTGTGGGTGGTGGCATCATGGCTGTGATTTTCAACAAAAAGGCGAAGGACGAGAGCGAAGCCTACCAGGCGGAACTAGACGCCTTTAATGCAAGCGTCGAAGACGGCTCCGTCGGTTCGTCGCCGGAGGATACTGGCTACAGCGCGCACAAAGACAACGTCTCGAAGTACCAAAAGCTTAGGACTGTCGGTTACGGGCTCGCCATCGCGGGCGGTCTCGGTATCGGGTTGTCCATCTTATTCTAAGGAGCGGGAAAATGAAGATGTATAAAGTTATACTTGCTGCAGCAATGGTTCTCGCTTTTTGGGGCTGTACCGACTACGAGGCCGAGGTCGAGAAAACTCGCGACCAGTACCAGGCTGCGATAGACGAGTTTGATGCCGCCGTGCAAAGGGCCGAGGAACAGGGGAACGTTGCGGAGGTTGTCCCCAAGAGCTCCTCGTCCGAAGGTTCAAAGGAATCCAGCAGCTCGGCCAAGTCCTCGAGCAGCTCTTCTGTGGCTCCGTCCAGCAGCTCGGCCAAGTCCAGCAGTTCTTCCGTGGCTTCGTCCAGCAGTTCTGCCAAGTCCTCGAGCAGCTCTATACAAAAATACACGTTCCTGGTCCAGGTTTTTATGCCGGGCGACACCTTGAAATTCGCGGTATCCGTCTTGTCGACGAAATATCCGGTGGATGTGTATACGGCAATAAAAATAGAGAATGCCAGCCTGTTTGATTGTCTCGGGCTCGAATCGCACCAGATTGAGTACGGTACTGAACACCAGGTGTTGGATGCCGCGCGTACTCTAGGGGACCAGCCTAACGTGACACTTGGCGATACGACCTCGATAAAATTCAATTTGAATAATAACCAGGCGCTTTGTTTGGGCGCAACAACGGCCAAATTCCACTGGCATGGCGGAATAAATGGCTCAAAGATATACACTGGCTATAACAGCGGCTCAGAATGGTTCGAAATCAACGACCAGGGAGACTCTTCTTCTATTGGAAATTCGCGCATTATATGGCCTGTTGCAAACGATGAAGATGTTAACATAGCCGATATCGTTAAACGTTGCAATGGTATGTGTGGCATAGCCGAATTGAAGGATTCGCTCGAAAAGCGGGATATTTATTCAACTGTATATAACCACAAGTATGCCCAGCTCGCTTTTATGGTGACGGAAGATTCGTCTGCCGACGTGTCGGATTGGGGAGGCTTGTGCATTACCTACGCCAGCGAACACCCGGTTGAATTGCACATTTCTGCTTCTTATGCTAAAAAACAACAATACGATAATCCTATAGCTGTTTTGCCGGCAACAACAGGTAGCTACTCTATAATGGATTTGTCGTGGGATGATTTTAAACAAAAGAACTTTTCTCAAACGTCGAATGTTACGGGCAAGGATGTTGCCAAGAAAATGAAGTCTATCCAGTTTGGTATATTCGATACTGTTCAAACGTCTGCAGTCTTCAGCATTCTGGAAATTGGCGCGAAGGGAACCTGCATCCCTACTGTCGAAAGATTCTCTCCTATTACTAGATCCGATTTTGAAACTTCCGCTTACGTTTCCCCATCGTCTGTGGTTTATGGATCTGTTAAAGATAATCGTACTGATAAAGATTACATAATTGGGAAGATTGGCAAGTACACGTGGATGTTGCAAGATTATTACTACGACATTGGAGACTCTACAGGTCATGATGGAATTTACACGTGGAAGGCCGCGGCAGAAAATGAATTTATTGGCGAACTCTGCCCCGATGGGTTCCATTTGCCGAGTGTTGAAGAATTCAATGACCTGGTTACGTCGGTAGGCGGCTCGAGTGTCGCGGGCAAGGCGCTGAAAGCCCCTTCTGGCTGGGGCAGCTATAAAACAGGAGATGGTGTTTACAATGGCGAAAACCTTTATGGATTTGCGGCCCTGCCATCGACAACAGGTACTGCGCTGTATTGGAGTAAAACACAGGATGGATCTTCAGCCTTTGCACTGTTTATTGGTGTGGAAGATGGTGCAAAAATAGGGACAATATCTAAAAGCCAGAAGGCTTCCGTTCGCTGCGTCAAGGATGACAACGTATTCGACCCCATAGATTACACGCCCGAAAATAACTTGATTGAAAAATACATCTCTGAAAATGATCTGCTCTGGTATAACGGCAAAATTTACAACGATGTGTTTACCCATACTTGGATTAGCAACGATGAGTCGATCCTTGTTTTCCCGGTAGATGCTATAAATATGAGTCCGGAACTTGCTGCACAATGTGAAGGCGGGGCTTGCGCTTTTATAAGTAAGCCATTTGACGAAGTCGATTGGCCGGGTGGTTTGGGCCTGGAGAGTGCAAAAGTAATATCTGAAGACTCCATAAAGGAATGGGATGGTGTATGCGTAGATTATGTTTCTACTGTGGATACCATAGAAATTAGGCTGACTGTAAAAGATCCTGAAGGTTTTGTAGGTAACAATGTATATCGTGCGAATCTAGTATCCACCACTGATGACAAAGTTACGCATAAGTGCTTCAGCTGGCTTGACTTTAAACAGACCGGTTATTTTGGCATAAGGAAAGATATTGACGAATATATGAAACAATTTGTCGGAGTGCAGTTTGTTCCGAAGTCCGGCTCTGCAAACCAATACTTCAATATCATTGCCATTGGAAAAAATTCAGGAAGTAGTAAATATGCCGACTACCTGAATTCTCTAAGCCAATGCCACAATGCCATGTGGTGTGCGCCGGAAGACTTGAATTACGCATTCGTATCTTACAATAATTCCAATGTTTATGCTCAATGGTATCAGTGGCCGAGTGATGATGAACAACGATTAATCGTGACCTTTACCGCCCAAGCAGGGGCGCAAATCCTTGTGGATCTAGATGATTCCCAGGGTGCTGTTGCGTTTGACTTGAATAATGGTTCTAGTTTGGACATCAGTGGTATGAAAGGCCTTTGTATGCAATACATGTATTCCCACGGTTCATCTCCGTTACTGCCGAAGCTCAGGGTAGAGTATAATGTAGAAGGTAAATATAATTATATTGCAATAGATCTGCCTGAAAATAAAGATGGTAATACCATTTATAATTTCTCCTTTGATTACTTTAATAAGTTTGATTACCAGACAGAAGGATGTGAAAAAAACTGTGTGTTGGAGAATGCTCAAAAAATCAGCATATTCTTCGGCGATGCACACGGAGAGTTCACGATGCAATCCTTGGGTGAATGGGGAACCTGCGGAGACGGAGCCGTGGATTATAAACCTACGGACGAGGGGGCCGAGCCATCTGACGATTAGTCAACCTTAGCGCCCGCCCACGCTTACCCCAATCAGGTGCCCTGTCTCGAATCCGAACAGGGTGCCTTTTTTTATCTGGTAGTTGAGTCCGATTCCCAGCGGGACCTTGAAAATCTCGAAGTAGCGCATGATTTCGTAGTCAATTTTCATGCCGCGGTACTGGTCCTTCATTTGGCGGTAGGGGCGGGCGAGGTTGCGGTTCTCGGAGTCCTGGATACGCACCTGGTACAGGAACTTCTCGGTCAGCTGCCAGCCCGCGGTTCGCCTGGCGTTTTGCCCGAACCTCCACACAAAGGAGCCGCGCACGCCCACTTCGTCGCCGGGCTTGAACCCGCCTTCTTCCAAGAACGTATTGTAGCGCAACGCGGTGCCCACCAAGAGGTCCCTCGAAAACTGCAGTGTGGTGAACGGCTCCACGTTCAGGCGGTGGAACCGCGCCACCTGCGAGCCTTCGCCGGGCGGGAATCTCCAGCCCAAGTCAATTCCGACGCCTCTCCAGAGCATGGCCTTGACGCCCGCGTAAGTCTCGTTGAACCCGTTCACGTGCAGGTTGCAGTAGTTGTGAATATAGCCCTCGGTGGAGTACTCGTAACTGTAGCTCAAAAAGCGGAAACTCGCGTCGGCGTAAACCGACACGCGCGCAAGCGGGGCGTACTCGGCGGAGAGCGTCAGGTCGCTGCTGTAAACGTCGTCGTCGAGCTCGACTCCCCAGTGGGTTGCCGCATGGCTAGATGGTGGCGTTATGGGGTGTAGGGTCTCTGTGGCGGCGACGCCTGCGGTGCAAACGAGCACGGTTGTACAAAGTGTCGTAATGTGGTGTGCCGCCTTGAACATGGTAAAGGGAAATATATTTATATTATTTGCCATGTTGTTCTCGCCAAAGCGAACCGCCCGACTTTTTTTGCCGATGCTAGCCATGCTCGGACTCCTTGCGGGTTGCTTTTGGCAAGAGACCGAGACGGCGCCCGACTACCTGATGATGGACGACTCGGTGTACCCTTACGCGGGGCTCCCTCGGGTGGTCATCGAGACCGAGGACTTCAGGGAAATCCGCGACCGCGAAACGGAATTTGACGCCTACTTCCAGATATACGGCGAGACGGAGGCGGAGACCGCCCCGATGCCCCTCACGGTGCGTGGCCGCGGCAATTCCAGCTTCAAAATGCCCAAGTACGGCATGAAACTGGAATTTACAGACAAGGTCTCGCTTTTGGGGATGCCCAAGAACAGGGACTGGGCGCTCATCGCGAACTTTGGCGACAAGACGCACCTGAGGAACTACATGATGTACCGCCTCTCGGACTGGCTCCAGGTGCGTTACGCCCCCAGGTGCACCTTCGTGGAACTCTACCTGAACCGCAAGTACATGGGGCTCTACCTGCTCTCGGAGACCGTCAAGGTCGCCAAGGACCGTGTTAACATGGCCGAGGGCGATTCCGCGTTCCTCTTCGAGAAGGAGAGCGACAAAAAAATTGACTCGCCCTACATTACCACGAAGGGTGGGAACACTTTTCACGTGAAGTCGCCCAAGAACGCCTCCGAAAAGTCGCTGGAGCTGCTTCGCACGCACTTGAACGAGTTCGAGGACTTTTTGAATTTCGGGGTGAATCGCAACCGCTTTATGCACGAGTGGGTCGACATAGACGACTTTGTTCGCTATTACTGGGTGCAGGAATTCGCCAAGAACGAGGACGCCAACTTTTCGCGGAGCATCTTCATGACCTGGCAGGTGGGCGGGACCATCCACTTTGGACCGCTGTGGGACTTTGACCTGGGTTTTGGCAATGCCTCCCGCGAACCGAACTCGCCCCCCGAGGATTGGTATGTGCGGCGGTACCGCTGGTTCTACTACATTGTGCATTCGGACCAGGTGAAACCCGCCGTAGAAGACTTTTGGGCGGCGCACCACGACAAGTTCAGGGCGCTTATCGACAGCGTCCCCCTGTACCGCGGCATTATCGAGAAGGCCATCGACAACGAGTACCGGCGTTGGCCCGTGCTGCAGAACACCGAGAACTGGGCGCTCAAGGACCCTTACGAGACATACGACGAGGCGGTCTCGGCAATGGTCGATTGGATGCGAAAACGTTACGATTGGATAAACTCGAATTTTAGGTAGTTCGTGATTGTTGTCACTATGTGAGCAACGTCTCTATACAATCCAAAACAGTCCCCAAGAACAGCGCCGCTTCCATAAAGTGCGCCAAGCTCTAGAACGAATCCTTCGACATTGTCAAGGAATAATTTTTCTAGATTTGGTGCATGCGCAAAATCTACATGGCAGGCATGAGCCACAAGGTGGCTGAAATCGCGGTCCGCGAGAAGTTCTACATCCCGATGGATGTAAAAACCGAGGCCCTGCGGCAGTCCCCGTTTGACGAACTCCTGATCCTTGCGACGTGCAACCGCACCGAAGTCTATGTGGCGAGCGACCGCGACATTGCCGCGGGCGAACTCACGCGCTATGTGTGCGGCATCGCTGGGCAGAGCGAGGACTCTTTCGGCAAGTATTTTTACGAAAAGTCGGGCGACGACGTTGCTCACCACGTGATGAACGTGTGCGCGGGCCTTGACTCGGTGGCCATGGGCGAAGACCAGATTTTGCACCAGATTTCCCGTGCCTACGAGACAGCCCACCAGTTTGGAGCCACTGCCAACACCCTGAACAAGCTGTTTCAATCGGCCATCCACACCACCAAGCGCATCAAGACCGAGACGAACCTGAGCAAGCTCAGCTGCAACATCCCGTTCCTTGCGATGAAACGGGTTTTCAAGACCTTTGATGACTTGGACAACCGCTCCGTCTATATCTTTGGGCTCGGCGAAATGGGCTCCCTGATGCTCAAGTATGTGCAAGAGAATACGACGCACATTTTTGCGAGCAGCAAGACGTTTGCAAACGCGCAAAAGTTCGCCGACGTGCTCACTCCGGTGCCCTTCGAGGACCGCTATGCCGTTGCCTCCAAGTGTGACGTGGTCATCCTCTGCAGTGCTTGCCAGGAACCGATTGTGACCCGTGACGCCTTTGCCGCTGCCTGTGAAAGCGCGGTCCCCAAGTCCATAGTTGCCACAAGGCGTCTCATCATTGACCTCGGCAACCCTCGCAACGCCGAACCTTCCGTTGGCACCCTCCCGGGGGTAGAATACGTGTGTGTCGACGAACTCCAGAAGGTGGTGGACGAGAATCGCCGCCTCCGCATGGAGGAACTCCCCGCCGCAAAACGCATTTTGCAGGAGGGCATCGAAGAATTTTTGCAGTGGTACCGCATGGACGATATCGCGAAGGATGTGCATGTGCTGGCCGAACGCATGGTGGCGACCGCCGAGGGCGAAAGCGAAAAGCTTTTGCGTTCACTCCCCGACGTGAGTCAAGCCGACCGTGAGCGCATCCGCATGATGTATGTGCGGTTCGCGAAAAAAATGGCGAACGACTACCTTTACCGCGTGAAGGACGCGAACCCGCAGGCCGATGTGCGCTCTTTTTTGGATTGCCTCCATGCCGCCGAAAAGACGGCGAAGGAGGAGCGCCTTGCATAAGCTTCGCATCGCGACCCGCAGGAGTGCACTCGCCGTGACGCAGACCAAGCTTGCTGCCGAAGAAATCGTCCGGCGGAATTCCGGCGTTGCCGCAGGCGCTTTGGCAAACACGCCGCTCGATTATGAACTGGTGGAACTCTCTACGGAGGGCGACCGCCGCCTTGACAGGCCCCTCTCGAGTTTTGGCGGGAAAGGCGTATTTGTGAAGGAACTCGAGGTCGCCTTGCTGGAACACCGTGCCGATATTGCGGTCCACAGCCTCAAGGATATGCCCGCCGAACTCCTTCCGCAGTTCAAACTTGCCGCGGTCCTTAAGCGAGAAGACCCGCGCGACTGCTTTATTGCCAAGGGCGGCGCTGGTGGCGTCATGTTTATGGATTTGCCCGCCGGAAGCCGTGTTGGCACGGGGAGCGTGCGCCGCGTGGTGCAGCTCAAAGAAATCCGCCCCGACTTGGAATACGTCCCCATCCGCGGGAATATCCAGACCCGCATTGCCAAGCTCTCTGAGCTCGACGGGGTGGTGCTCGCCGCCGCGGGCCTCAAACGCATGGGCCTCGACGACTTGGTGACGGAATACTTTGACGCCCAAAAAATGCTGCCGGCCAGCGGTCAGGGAATCCTCGCGATAGAGACCCTTTTGCAACCTTCCCTCGAGCTGGAACAAATCCTTGCCCGTGCAAACGATGCCCGCACCTACAATGTTGCGGTCGCCGAGATGGCGTTTCTCAAGGCGCTCAACGCCGGTTGCCAATACCCGGTGGCTGCCCATGCCGAGTATAAAATAAATAATAGTTTTAACAACGTTGCTTGTGAAAATAACGTTGTAAATATTGATAACGTTGCTTGTAAAGACAACGTTATGTGTATTAACGGAATTTACTGGTTTGAACCTAAACAGGTTTTGCTGCGTGCCCGGGTGGAAGGCGAGTGTGCCACGGACAAACAGGCGCGCGAGCTGGGTTGCCGCCTGGCTTCAAAAATTGCGGAACAGTTTTAAAATGGGTGACCAGCAAAAAGCCTTGATTGCAGCGTGGAGTGACCACTTGCGCATGTGGAAGGGCGACTCGTGGGTGTACCCCGCCATTAGTCGCCGCACCTGCGCCACAAAAATAAGGGCGGCGCTGCCCGTGCGCGTGCGTATTTTCTAAATTGCGTTTTGATGAAAGAACAGAACACTGCCGGTAAGGTTTATTTGATTGGCGCGGGTCCCGGCGACCCGGGGCTCTTTACTTTGCGTGGTAAATCCATTTTGGAGCGTGCCGACGTAGTGGTTTACGACCGCCTGGTTTCGCCCTCGATTCTCGCTTTTTGCGCCGCCAACGCCGAGATGGTCGACGTGGGCAAAATGCCGACGCACCACAAGGTGAAACAGTCCGAAATCAACCGCATGCTCGTTGACTTTGCGAAGTCCCGCCCGGGCGCGGTCATTGTGCGCCTCAAGGGGGGAGACCCCTTTGTTTTTGGGCGCGGTGGCGAGGAGGCCCTCGAACTCAAGGCTACCGGTGTGGATTTTGAAATTGTTCCCGGAGTGACGTCGGCGATTGCCGTGCCCGCCTATGCGGGGATTCCCGTAAGTCACCGCGGTGTGGCGACGAGTTTTCACATTATCACCGGGCATGAGCGCGAAGATGGCGACCGGCTGGGGCTTGATTTTGAGTCGCTTGCGAAGTGCCCGGGGACGCTCATCTTCCTTATGGGCATTGCCAACATCGCGACCATAGCGCAACGCCTTGTGGAGTGCGGCAAGGATCCGGAGACGCCAGTCGCCTTTATTGAGAAGGGTACGACTCCGTTCCAGCGCACCGTTGTGGCGACACTTTCGACTGCGGTCGATGTGGTGGAGCGCGAGAAGGTGACTGCGCCTGCGATTACCATCATGGGCGGTGTGGTGGAACTCGGCAAATCGCTCGCCTGGAGGCAAAAGCTGCCGCTCTCGGGCAAGCGCCTGGTGGTCACGCGCAGCGCAAAGCAGGTGGGTGGTATTGCGAGCAAGCTTGCGGCGCTCGGTGCCGAGGTCATCGAGACCCCGATGATCGAGACGCGCGCCTTGGAAAACCCGATGGTCGCGACGGTCGGTGATGCCGCGACTGCGTCGGCGAACTTTGCCGATTTCAAGAATTTTGACTTGCTCGCCTTTACGAGTGTGAACGGCGTGGACGCCTTTTTTGAACAGCTGGACCGCGCGGGGCTCGATATCCGCAGCCTTGCGGGCAAAAAGATTGCCTCCGTAGGCAAGATGACCGAAAGGCGGCTTCGCGAACGCGGTATTTTGTGCGACTACGTGCCCGAGGACCATACCGGTGAAGGTTTGGGCAAGCTCCTGGTGGCTTTGGGTGCAGAGCCGTCCAGAATCCTCCTGCTGCAAGGCAATCTCGCCGACGATACCCTGCTTAAGCTGCTCCCCGCGGCGACGCGTTGGGTGGTTTACGAGACGCTCCCCGCGCAGTCGCTCCCCGAATGGAAGCGCGAGGCGGTGGAGGGGGCCGACGCCGTGGTGTTCGCCAGCTCCAGTGCCGTGGAGGCTTTTGCCCGGGTGACCCGCACCGCTGGTGGACCGCAAAAGCAACCTGCCTGCCCGGTCCTGGCGTTCTGCATTGGTCGCATGACCGAGGCTACCGCCCGCAAGTACGGTTTCGAGACCCTCGTGAGTGCCGATTCCACCGTGGTTTCACTTGTGAAAAGAATCACGGAACATTTTAATTTGCTATAATTGCATAGAACTTTTTAAACAATCCAAAGAAGGAGATTGTTACGTGAAATTTACTAACAAGGTTATTTGTTCTGCTCTGCTTGCTGCGGGACTTTCTTTTGCCCATTCCGGTATTGTGGCCGGCGGTACGGAGGGCTTGCGTCAAATCAATGCGCAGACTCTTGGACAGTGGAATGTGGTTGTCGGTACTGGCGGAACGTTTGCTGCCGACGCCTGGGCCTTTACCCGCGGTGGTGGATACGAGGTGAACGGCAGCCGCTATGCGTTTGACGATTACACCTTCGCCATGACCGGAGACTTCTTTGTGACGGTTGGTCTCTTGGATTTCTTGGACCTTGGCTTAAGCATTCCTTTGTACTATGACCATGCGCAGGAAGCACCTGCCGGCTCCATGAACATGTGGACTGTGGCCCGTGGTGACCTGAACATCAACGCCAAAGTTCGTGCGCCGCTCGATACGAACAAAATCTTTAGCGTCGCTCTTTTGCTAGACGCCTACGTTCCCACCGGCGAAACGCAGGCCGGCGTGCGCCCGAGGCACGCTTGGTACTTGAACGGCGAAGACTATACGCACCCGTACACGGCCAATAGCTGGGCTTTTGGTGCGGGTCTTGCGTTCTCTCTTGATTTCACTAAGAAGAACATCCCCATTCGCTGGAACATTGCCGGTGGGGCCGTGATTCCTCTAGAAGATGGCGAAGCGGTTACCCTCGAGTACAGCTCCGGCCTGAACTTTGTACCGCTTAGCTTTGTGGATTTCTTCCTTGATTTTAGCGGTGAAATGCGCTTGCAGTCCAAGGGCGACCTGGATTTTGCTCCGTTTGCCGACCCGATGCTCCTTACTCCGGGTATGCGTTTCCACGTGACCCGTAATATTGACCTTGCCATGGGTTTGGATGTTGCGGTTCGTACGCTCAAGAACCTGGGCTTTGACTACGAAAAAGAAGTCGAGGGTTGTAGTGATGTGCCCGTACACTACCAGGGCGAAGATGGTCGTGTCGCCAACTTCTGCTACGCACCTACGCCCCTCTGGGCCGGTGCTGCCATGCTCACAATCCGCTTTGGCGGTGCTGAGCCTGCCCCGCAGCGCGAAAATCCGCAGGGGCTTCCGCAGCGCGATACGCTTGTCCAACGTGATACCGTTATTGTGTTTATGGTGGATACTACGCAGCATGATTTTGACCAGGATGGCGTTGTCGATAGCCTCGACAAATGCCCGAATACTCCCCAGGGCGTAGAAGTGGATAGCGCTGGCTGCCCGAAGGATACCGACAAGGATGGTGTTCCCGATTCGTTTGATAAGTGCCCGAATACTGCCGAGGGCGTGGAAGTGGATAGCACTGGCTGCCCGAAGGATTCCGATAGCGATGGAATCTTTGATACGTTCGACAAGTGCCCGAATACTGCCCAGGGAACGGAAGTGGATAGCACCGGCTGCCCGAAGGATTCCGACAAGGACGGCGTTCCCGACATGAAGGACAAGTGCCCGAATACGCCTGAAGGTGCGCAGGTCGACTCTCTGGGATGTCTCCCTGACTTCGACAAGGATGGCGTGCCCGACAATAAGGACAAGTGCCCGAATACCTTGCAGGGTGTTGCTATCGATACCGTGGGTTGCCCGCTCAACAAGAAGGAAAACCTTGACGAACTCAAGAAGGGAATCCAGTTCAAGCTGAATTCTGCCAAGCTCACCACAAAGAGCTATGGTACGCTAGACGACATTGCCCGCTTGATGAAAAAGTTCCCGAATGCCAACCTTGAAGTCCAGGGCCATACCGATGATAAGGGTACCGACGAGTACAACATGCAGCTTTCGCAGAAGCGAGCCCAGGCTGTTATGGATTACTTGATTACCAAGGGAATCGACCGCTCTCGCCTTTGCGCTGTTGGCTATGGACGCACCATGCCTATTGCGAGCAACAACGAAAGGAATGGCCGCGAAAAGAATCGCCGTGTTGAGATGGTTCCGTTCGAGAAGTAATTCTTCAAGAAAGCTTCTGGAGCATGAACGTCATACTTATCATAGCCCACCATTGCATCTTGCCTGGGGCGTTCAAGGGCTTTGAACTGATCTTGGACCGCCTGCACCACGAGATGCCGGGCTCTCGCGTGACCAGCACCAGCTTGCTGGATTTGGAGAACGATTTGCGTACGCTCCTCCGCGAAGATGACGTGGACTCGGTGACGCTCTTGCCCTACCTGCTGTTGAACGGGCAGCACACCAAGAGCGACGTGCCCAAGGTGGTGACGCGGCTCCAGCAGGAGTATCCCGACACGCCCATTACGCTCCTCCCGTGCCTTGGCGACTGGAAGGATTTTGCCGATATGGTCGTGGCCGGTATTCGCAATGCGCAGGAACCGCGTACTTGTGGCTCGTCGTCCTCGACTCCTGCGCATCGAACCTCAAATCTTTTCTCCATCGAAGTGAACCTCGAGGGCAAGAACGTCCTCGTCGTGGGCGGTGGCCGCATCGCCCTTCGCAAGGTCAAGACGCTCCTCCCGACGTGTGCCCGCATCACTGTCGTTGCCCCGCAGTTCGACCCGGAATTTGACGCACTCAAGTCCGGCGAATCGGCCTCATCGATTACCCTGAAAAACCGTCCCTACGAGCCGCTCGACCTCCGCGGCATCTTCATGGTCTTTATCTGCACCGATCAGCCCGCCGTAAACGCGCAGGTTTCTAACGACGCCCGCGCCCGCCGCATCCTGGTCAACAACGCCTGTGACTACCTCGATGGCGATTTCATCGTGCCTGCCCGTATGGATTTTGGCGAAAATATCGCGGTAACGGTCTCTACGCAGGGCCGCGCCCCCGCGCTCGCCAAGAAGCTCAAGCAGAAAATCCAGACCGAATGGGCCGAGGGCCTCGAACAGGTCGAACGCGATTTTAAATAAAAACGAAGTGTGATTAAAATCACGTTTTGGACAATAGTCCGTTTTTTTTATACCTACTGCCATTAAATAATGGTAGTTTTTTTTTGTAATAAAATTATAACAACAGGAGTCCTGGTATGAAAAAAGGTCTATTCCTTGCTTTTGCCCTGTCCATGGGGATGATGGTTGGCTGCGGAGACAGCTCTTCCGATTCTGTAGCCAACGCTTCTGAAAACGGTGGTAAAAACACTTCCGATAATAACGGAGGCACCGTCGATGCCCAGGCCATTGCCGACACCCTTGCGCCGTTCTTCCCTGAAGGCTACAAGGCTGACGATGTCGTGGCGTGGTTTGCGACTGAGGTGACAACGGACGTCGAAAAGGACCGTACCAAGATTTATGTCGATGCCGTTTTCCTGTTCAAGGATGGCACCTTTGTCGCTACGGAAAGCAAGGTGAAGATCAAACCGGATGGCGTGACTTCTTCCAAGGGTGTAGCGGCCGAAGGAGAATGGGCTGGCTCGCAGGAGGATTTCGAGAATGGTTCGTTTGAAATCGCGATAGACGGAGATATCATGCGGTTTGAAATCAAGGATGGCGTCTTCACAATTGCCCCGGAAGGCGGTGAATCCATGAAATTTACCTTGATGGATTCCAACGTGCCGAAGGCGAGCAAGTCGGGGGAAACTAAGGAAGATCCGAAAGATGACCCTAAGGACGATCCCAAAGACCCTGAAGAAACCTCGGAGGTAACGGCATTCTTCCCCGAAGGCTACGATGCGGACAAGGTCGTTGCCTGGTATGTTTCGGATAAGGTCTCTGTGAATGACAAGGGCAGGCAGATAGGGTTTGTCGAAGCCATCTTTTTGTTTGACGACGGTTCGTTCGTTGCCACGGATCAGAAAATCCTGATGAGCAACAATGTCGCTACATACGAGAATGCGATTGCCGGCGAAGGCACATGGGAAGGCAATATCGACGACTTTGCGAATGCCGTTGTGCAAATCCATGCGGAAGAATGGGACATGCCCATCGAAGTGAAAAACGGCAAGTTCACGATTACCCAGTACGAAAATGTGTCATTGACATTTACTTTGGTCAAAACGGGTGTACCCGAGGCGGACAAAGTGACTGTACAACAGGGAAATCATGACATGGACGATGCCGATGGTACGGCAGAACAGCTGGGATGGGCAAAAAAGATTATAGAGGGTTCCAAGGCGAAAGCTTCTACCATCGCCACGTTCGAAATTTCTGAACCTACATGGGAACAGAATAAGATAAATGACAAGCAGTACCTGGCTACCTTTACGATCAAGGTGACTTTGAGCGAGGGACAGTTCTATACCGAAGAAATGGAATACCCGACCCTTGCGATAGGGCAGTACCCGGTACATGCGATTGAATCAGCAGAAGACAATCTTCCGGAGCAATGGAATAACAATAATTGGGAGATTAAGGATGCCAAGGTTGTGGGGAATACCATGACGGCCACGATGACTGAAAAAATCGATAACCTGAAGGTCGCCCGAGCCTATGTCTTCGTCACGAATAATCCGGGCATGGACTTGTCCATTCAATACAGCGAAGCATTCCTGATTGTTCCTCCGGGATCCGAAGATGCTGTGAAATAAGAAATTTCAAAAAGGGGAAAGGCCGGCTTGCCGGCCTTTTTTTATATTAGGGCATTATGATTAACCGTCCACGCCGCTTACGCAAGAATGAAACCATCCGCAACATGGTTGCGGAAACTGCGATTAACCCTGATTCCCTCGTGTACCCGATGTTCGTGGTCGAGGGGGAGGGCGTCAAGGAAGAAATTCCGTCGATGCCGGGCCAGTACCGCTTTTCGGTCGACGAACTTCTCAAGGAAGTCTCGACATTTGGGACGCTCGGGCTCAAGAGTGTCCTCCTGTTCGGCATCCCGCACCACAAGGACGAAATGGCGAGCGAGGCTTACGCCGAGAACGGCATTGTGCAGCGTGCGGTGCGCGCCCTCAAGCAGAAGTTCCCCGATTTGTACGTGATTACCGATGTGTGCCTTTGCGAATACATGAGCCACGGCCATTGCGGAATTGTGAAGGATGGCGACGTGGACAACGACCCGACGCTTGAACTCCTGGCGAAGACTGCCCTTTCGCATGCGCAGGCGGGTGCCGACATGGTGGCTCCTTCCGACATGATGGATGGTCGTGTTGCGGCAATTCGCGAAAAGCTGGACGAGAACGGATTTTGCAACACCCCGATCATGGCGTACAGCGCGAAGTTCGCGAGCGCCTTTTACGGACCTTTCCGCGATGCCGCGGATTCTGCACCGCATTTTGGTAACCGTAAAACATACCAGATGGATGTGCGCAACGCCCGCGAGGCCTTGCACGAGGTGGCGCTCGACATGGAAGAGGGGGCCGACATCGTGATGGTGAAGCCTGGTCTTGCCTTTCTCGATATTTTGCGTGCGACCGCCGAGATGAGCGACGTCCCTGTGGCGGTGTACAACGTGAGTGGCGAATACGCCATGGTGAAGGCTGCCGCGCAAAAGGGCTGGATTGACGAGAACGCGATTATCCGCGAAACGCTCATCGCCTTCCGCCGTGCGGGCGCCGACATCATCATCACCTACCACGCGAAGGAAGCGCTGGAAAAGGGATTGGTATGAACCACTCCGTTAGCGAAATACTCTTTGCCGAAGCCAAGACGCTCATGCCGGGCGGTGTGAACAGTCCTGTTCGTGCCTACGGGAACGTCGGCGCGACCCCTCCGTTTATTGCCCGCGCGAAGGGCAGCCATATTTTTGACGTGGACGGAAACGAGTACATCGACTACGTGGGCAGCTGGGGTCCGATGCTTTTGGGACACGCCCACGATGCCGTGCTTGCCGCCGTTGCAGATACCGCGAAGAACGGACTCAGTTTCGGTGCGCCCTGCGGCTTGGAATCGGAACTCGCGAAGCTCGTGATGAGTCTTGTGCCAAGCGTCGAGATGATCCGCATGGTGAACTCGGGTACCGAGGCGACGATGAGCGCCATCCGTGCCGCCCGCGGTTTTACCGGCCGCGACAAGATTGTGAAGTTCGAGGGCTGCTACCACGGCCACAGCGACAGCCTGCTCATCAAGGCGGGTTCGGGCATGCTCACGACGGGAAAGCCGAGCAGTAAGGGCGTGCCTGCCGACCTCGCGAAGTACACGCTTACGCTCCAGTACAACGACGTGGCGGGCGTGAAGGAACTCTTCGACAAGATTGGCGACGAGATTGCAGGTGTCATCGTGGAACCGGTGGCGGGCAACATGGGTGTGGTGCCTGCCAAGCTCGAATTTTTGCAGGCGCTCTCCGAGGAGACCAAGAAGCACGGCGCGCTCCTGATTGTAGACGAGGTCATGACGGGTTTCCGCGTGGGTATTCATTGCGCGCAAGGGCTTTATGGCATCAAACCCGACCTCACGACCTTCGGGAAGATTATCGGTGGCGGCATGCCCGTAGGTGCATACGGCGGCCGCTTGGACGTGATGCAGCAGATTGCACCGCTCGGCGGTATTTACCAGGCGGGAACGCTTTCAGGGAACCCGGTTGCCATGGCGGCGGGTCTTGCTACCATGCGTGAACTGGTTGCACATCCCGAATACTACGAACGTGCCGAGGCGAACACCAAAAAGCTTCTCGCCGGGATTGCCGATGCGGCAAAGTCTGCCGGAATTCCTGTTGCGACCAACCAGGTGGGTTCCATGGGGTGCGTTTTCTTTACCGAGACCCCCGTCCAATGCTTTGCGGATGTGCAAAAAAGCGACCTGGACTTGTTCCGCCGGTATTTCCTCGGCATGCTCGACCGCGGGATTTACCTCGCTCCGAGCCAGTTTGAGGCGGTTTTTGTGAGTGCTGCCCACACGGACGAGGACATTGACCGCACTTTGGAAGCCGCAAAGTCCACATTCGCCATTTTGTAAACATTTGTTTTCGTTTGTAAATTTCCCTTTTTTCCTTAAAAAGGGGGTTTTCTTCTTTTTGTTGAAATTTTCTTTACTTTTAAATTCGTTTGAAATTATATTTTCTTTCACAATTGTTACAACATAACATCTAAAAAAAAGGAAACAAAGATGAAAAAACTCGCTCTTATTGCCGCTCTCGGCGCTGCCGCTATTTTCACTGCTTGCGGTGACGACGAATTTGTCCCTTTTTTAGTTGAAAATCCAGGTCTCCAACTGGTGTAAATCTAGGCTATTAGCGCTTCATTGTCAAGTAGTTTCATGCTCTT
>NZ_FQYM01000024.1 GCF_900141705.1 Fibrobacter sp. UWP2 | reverse complement strand
TGCTTGGTGTTTTTTTGCTGAACCAAATTTACAAGTTGGAGACCACCTTTTTCTTTTTGGTTGCAGAAATTTCAACTAACTTTGGGGCATCTTCCTATGAAGGCGGTTGGACCGTTGATACGCTCAAGCGTTGCCGCTTCTTTTATCGTATTTATTGTCCCCAGCAAATTGGGGCAACAGTGTTGCCCCAATCTGAAGTTTTGCCTGATTTTACTCTTTCGTGGTCCCATTACCTGGTTCTCATGCGCATCGAGAATGCCGACGAACGTCGTTTTTACGAAATTGAGGCGACTTCCGGGAACTGGTCTGTTCGCGAATTGCAACGGCAGTATGGTTCAAGCCTGTATGAACGTCTTGCGCTGAGCCGGGACAAGGAGCAGGTCGCCCGCCTGTCGCGGGTTGGCAATGTGGTAGAAAAACCGGAGGATATCATCAAGAATCCGGTGACGCTGGAATTTGTCGGTTTGAAGCCGGACGCATCGTATTCGGAGTCTAACTTGGAATCTGCCATCATCGGCAAGTTGCAGGAATTCCTGCTTGAACTGGGGAAGGGGTTCCTGTTCGAAGCGCGTCAGAAGCGTTTTTCCTTTGACGAAGACGATTACTATGTGGACTTGGTCTTGTACAATCGTCTGTTGCAGTGCTATGTGCTCGTTGACTTGAAGGTCGACAAGTTGACACATCAGGATCTCGGCCAGATGCAGATGTACGTAAACTATTACGACAGGTATGTAAAGCAGGATTTTGAAAAGCCTACCATTGGCATTTTGCTTTGCAAGGAGAAGAAGGATACCCTTGTGAAGCTGACTTTGCCCGAGGATGCGAATATTTACGCCTCTGCCTATGAGCTGTACCTGCCCGACAAGAAACTTTTGCAGGCGAAGGTCAAGGAATGGGTAAATGAGTTTGAAAAAGCAAGATAACGGGATATCACTTTTTTAAGAAAATGAACATTCCTCATCAGTGTGTCGAGATTTTTTCTAGGTCCTTGATGTTGTGGCTGTGGCTGTGCTTTGCATCGGAAAAGACATGGTTGTGCAAATGGGAATGCGTAACAACGTGTGTATGGGTTATGCCGCCATGCGTGTGCGTGAAAATATGCTGATGCATGTGCGAATGTGAGCGGACAAGCGTATCGTAAACCACAAAAATGGTACCGGCAATCATGACCAGGAGCGCCACGACGTATTGCAGCGTGATTTTTTCGTTCAGGAGCACGACAGAAAAAAGAACGCCGATAAAGGGCGCGAATGCGTAAAAGGCGCTGGTCTTTGCTGCCCCCAGGTAATGTTGCGCGCGGATGTAGGTGAAAATGCTCAGGCCGTAAGCCACAAAGCCGAGAAGCAGGGCGAGCGGGATGTATTTTGCGGCAAAAAGCATTTCGCCTGTGGTAAGCGAAACGACGATGGAACCGATTCCGGAACAGAGACCTTTTATGGTCACAATCTGGTATGTGCTTTTGTCCGAAATTTTGCGAGTGCAGTTGTTTTCTAGCCCCCAGCAGATGGTCGCTCCGAGGACGAAGATGGAGCCGATCGAAAAGTTGAATCCATCGGCATTTTCGAACGAGAGAATGAAACTGGATGTCGTTATAAATAAAATAGCAATCCACAAACGCGTAGACACCTTTTCTCTAAAGATGAATAGCGCAATCAACGTTGTCGCGACGATTTCGAAGTTCCCGAGCAGCGATGCGTTGCTGGATGTTCCGTACTTGACGCCGAACATGAGCAGTATGGGGGCGACAATGTCGAGCAGGATCATGCCCAGCGTGTAGGGGAAATCTTTTTTGCAGAGCCTTTCCGATAGAGGCTCGTGCTTGATATGGAACAGGTAGAGAAAGCCGATGCCGAGCCCTGCACCAATATAGAGCAGCCCCGCCATGAATACAGGCGAAATGTGGGCCAGCAGCATTTTGGAGCAGGGAACATTCAGTGCATAAAATGCGGCCGCCGCTATCGCATAACCAATCGCAATGACATTCTTGTCCATGATTTAAATGGAGAATTTTGCATGAATATTAAATCAACAGTAGCCATATTTTTTACGGAAGGCCACGACGCAGATTGCAGTAACCGCAAACGAGGCGATTTCAGCAACAGCGCACGAACTCCAGATGCCGTCAAGCCCGAAGAAAATGGGGAGCGCAAGCACGGCGATGATTTCGAACACGAATGTCCGCAAGAACGAAATGAGAGCCGAAACCAGGCCGTTGTTCAGGGCCGTAAAGAAAGAGGAACCTGCATAGTTCGCGCCCATCAGCAAGTAAGCGAATGAATAGATGACGATGCCGTGGCGAATCATTTCGAATAAATTTGGATCGTAACCGCCGAAAATTTTTGCCAAAGGTAATGCCAACGCTTCTGACGAGGCCGTGAGTACGATACCCGCAACCGCGACAATCACGCAATCCATAAGGAATAGATTTTTGAGTTCGTTTGTATTGCGGGCTCCGTAATGGAAACTTATGATGGGAGCACGTCCAAACGAATAGCCTGTAAAGAATGTCGAAAAAATGTAGCTCACATACATGATTGCCCCGTATGCGGCAACGCCCGTATCTCCGGCAATTCTGATGAGCTGGAAATTGTACAGCATGCTTACGATGGACATGGCGATGTTTGTGACTAGCTCGGAAACTCCGTTCGATATGGCTTTTGACAACGTGCGGCCATCGAAAACGGGTTTTACGATTCGGAGAGGAGTCTTGTTTCGCAATAAGAAAAATACGAACGGGGTGAATCCTCCGACGGACTGACCGATAACGGTCGCTAGGGCCGCTCCGGAAATGCCCCATTCCAAAACGACAATGAACAACAGGTCCAGTACAATGTTTGTGATGCCCGCTAAAACCGTAAGCGCAAAACCCAGCTTAGGCTTTTCTGCCACAATCATGAAACAGTAAAAGAGATGCTGCAACACGAAGGCGATTCCGCCAAGGGCAGCAATGCGCCCGTAACGAGTCGCCTGCGAAAGGAACTCGCCGTCGGCACCCAGGAATGCGGCTAATCCTTCCATAAAATAGGATGCCGTGATACTTGCGGTAATTCCGTAGGCGATTGTCGCATACACGATTGTTGAAAACGCCTTGTTCGCTTTTTCTTTATCGCCTTCGCCGAGGAATTTTGCGACGAGCGCGCTGCCGCCGGCCCCCATCATCACGCCGGGAGCGGCAATAAGCATAAGGACCGGCATGACGAGGTTTACGGCAGCAAAAGAAGTCTTTCCGACAAAGTTCGAGACAAATGCGGCATCGACAATGCTGTAGATGGTGGTAAAAAACATTGTCAAGATAGACGGAAAGACGAAGCGAAGAAGCCTCCTGCAAGTGAAGTGGTCCGAAAGCTGAATCTGCATTACAGTTTCCAGCTGACTGCTTCACGGCGGGAATCGATGAACCGGGCATAGATTCCGCCGTTCTTCACGAGTTCTTCGTGCTTGCCCTGTTCCACGATGCGGCCCTTGTCCAAGACGACAATCTGGTCGGCGTGGCGCACGGTTTTGAGTCGGTGGGCAATCATGATGACCGTTTTCTCTTTGGTCAGTTCCTGGATGGCGTTCATCAGGTCGCGCTCGTTTTCGGGGTCCACGTTTGCGGTGGCTTCGTCCAAGATGATGACGGGGGAGTCCTTCATGATGGCACGAGCAATCGAGATGCGCTGGCGTTCGCCACCACTGAGGCTTGCTCCGCCTTCGCCGATGACTGTATTGTAGCCGTCGGGCAGCTTTTCGATAAAGTCGTGGCAGCAAGCTTTCTTGGCGGCTTCAACGACTTGTTCGTGTGTAGCGCCCGGGTTTCCGAACTTGATGTTATTTTCAATTGTATCGCGGAACAGATACACGTTCTGGAATACGAAACTGAAGTTTTTCATCAGGCTGTCCATGCTGTAATCTTGCACGCGGCGGCCTCCCAAAGTGACTGAGCCTGCATTTACATCCCAGAAGCGTGAAAGCAGGTGGCAAAGCGTTGTCTTTCCAGAACCGCTCGGACCCACGATTGCCGTGGTCGTCTTTTCGGGAATGGTAAGCGTCACGTTGTCAATGATCTTGCGCTTGTCGTAGGCGAAATCGACGCCGTTTGCCTTGATGTCGTGATTGACGGGGGAGATGTCGTCGCCATCGATATCCATGGTCGGCTTGTTCAAGATGTCATTTGCGCGGTTGACCGAAATATCGACTGTACGGAGGAGTGCTGCGTAGCTGCCGCCCAGTTCAAGGACTGCAAATAGCATGAAGGAGCACACGAGCATGATAGCACAATCGGCAAGTTCCATAGTTCCGTTCAAGTAGAAATGAATCGAGAACATCATGATGGCAACACCAGTGAGCTTTGCAATAAAGGTCTGCAAGTTCGAAAGCGGGACGCACTTGAGTTCCATGCTGATGTTTGCTGCGGTGCACTTGTCGATGACTTCGTTCAGTTCCTTGGAACGCTTGCCGGTCATGTTGTATGCCTTGACTTCGGCAATTCCCTGGATGTATTCGAGAACTTTTTCGACGACCTTGCTGTCGCATTCCACTTTTTCGTGCGAAATGGCGCGAACGTTCATGCGCATGAGTGTGTTGATGAATTGGAAAATCGCAAAGCCGATGGTTGCGACAATCGCAATTCGCCAATCGAAAAAGGCAATCATCACGATGATGAGGACGGTGTCGAGAATGCCCTGCGTGACCATCATGACTACGCGGGTTGCCACGTCGCCGAGCTGTTCCATGGTGTTTGTCGTGACGGAGGTAATGTAGCCGAGGCTGTTCTTGTTGAAGTAGCCCATAGGCAGATAGCGCAGGTGTTCGGCAATCTCGATGCGTTTACTCGCACAAGTGCGGTAACCGCCTTCGGTCTGCCACATGCTCATGACGCGCTTGGTAATGGTTGCGCCAATAAGGCTTACTACCATGATCCCAAGCGAAAGCCAAACGATATCCATGGTGAACGGCGCCGTTCCCTGCACGTGGCGAATAACGCCCTGCAGCATGACTGCCATGGCACCGATACGGAGTGCCATGAAGAAGGAGTTGAAAACGCCGACGATAATGGAACCGTAGAATTTGTGGCGGTTTTCTGCATTGCAGAAATTGAAGAATTTAATGAGTGTATCGAACATTTATGCATCCTCCTCGGAATCCTTGGCACTGATGTGGGCCTGCCACATGGACTTGTACAGACCTCCCTTTTCGAGCAGTTCCTGGTGCGTGCCGCAGCTGTCGATGTTGCCGTCCTTGATGACGTAGAGTTTGTCGGCGTCTTTGACGGTAGAAAGACGGTGCGCAATCACGATGAGTGTCTTGCCTTGTACGAGTTTTGCCACGGATTTCTGGATGATGGCTTCGTTTTCTGGGTCGGTGTAGGCGGTCGCTTCGTCGAGAATCACGATCGGGGCGTTTTTCATCATGGCGCGGGCGATGGCGATGCGCTGGCGCTCGCCACCGGAGAGGTGGGCGCCCGAGCCGCCGACAATTGTGTCGAATCCGTTTTCGAGACTCATAATGAAGTCGTAGCAGCCGCTTTGGCGCGCCACCTCTTCGACTTCGGCATCGGATGCCGAAGGCCGCCCGAGTCGAATATTTTCGCGGACGGATAAGTCGAATAAGAAGTTATCCTGCGAAACGTAAGCAACGCGGCGGTTGTATTCTTCGAGCGAAAGGTCCCTGATATTCACGCCGCCGATTTCGATATCGCCGCTGTCGGTATCCCAAAGCGAGGCGATAAGGCGAGCAATCGTCGATTTGCCCGAACCGCTCGGGCCCACGAATGCGGTAAAGCTGCCTTCAGGGAGTTTCATGCTGATGCCGTGAAGAATTTCCTTCTTTTCTTCGCCTTCAATACCCTTGTGGTAGCTGAAGCGGACATCCTTCAGTTCAATCGAGTTGTTTGCGGGCTTGTGCAAGTCTACGATGGGGCGCTCGAGTTCATTCATTTCGAGCACCGAGCCGACTTCACCAAAAATCACGCCAGCCTTGCTGATGTCATCGCTGTAGCTCATGATGGTAAGGAGCGGCATCATGATGCTCACCGAGATAATGATGATGGTGATAAAATCAACGGCCGAAATGGTCCCGTTGAAATAGAAGTAACCACCGAACGGCAGTACCGTCAATAGTGTGGCAGGAGCGACCATAATGGCGATAGAATGCGGCCAAATGCATTTGCGCATCCATTCAACAAAACAGTCGCTCCCTTCTTTTGCGGCTACAACAAACTTGTCGTATGACGATTTTGACTTGCCGAACGCCTTGATGACTTCGATACCATTGATGTATTCAACAGCCGTGTCGTTCAGGGCTTTCGTTTTTTGAACAGAATTGTCAAACCACTTCTGGGCGCCGCTAAACATAAATACCATGGCGATCATTCCGAAGGGGAGTGTGCCAAGCGAGGCAAGACCCATGCGCCAATCGATATGGAAAAGGTAGACGAACATGAGTATAGGGAGAATCAAGTTCGAAGTGAATTCGGGAACGATGTGCGCGAGCGTCGTTTCCATGCTGTCAATGCGTTCTACCAGAATGTTTTTGAGCTCACCCGAAGGCATGTCAAGAACGGAACCCAGCGGCACTCGCGAAAGCTTGTCACAAAGATCCTTGCGGATGTTTCCGAGTACATTAAATGTCGCTACGTGCGAAAGCGTCGTGGAAATGCTGTGAAACAGGACGTTTCCGAACCAGAATGCCGCAATAATCAAACATTCTTTTAGGTAAACATCCCAATCGCGCACGCCCGAAAGCAATTCGTGTACGATATTGGCGATAATGATGTAAGGGACGATTCCGCAAGTGACGCGCAATAGCGCAAAGAAAATGCTTGCGATGTAGTATTTTTTCTTGTTTTTGGCAAACAGAAAAATCCAAGAGAGCAGAGATTTCTTTTTCATAGAGTTTCCTCCCAAAAGGGCTGAATCAAATTTTGGAAAAAAACGTTTTCTGTTCTACTCCAAACGGATTTTCGCCAAACCTTTTGGAGTAGAATTTTTTTGCGCTTATTTCTCAATTTGGGCGCGATGAAACACCTTTTTGCATACAAATTGACAACTCTCATGCTGGTGATAGTCGCGATTGCCTCTGTGGCTGCGCGTGCACAAGAATCGACGAACGGTGAAAAATCTGAATCTGCCGAAGAAATCACGAATTTTGACGATGTTTTTGCCGAAGAAACCCCTGCAAACGAAGGTGCTCCTGCAAATGCGTCGGAAAAGAACTCGAATGTAACGGTTCTTGACGAAATGGGTATTGAAGGCGAAGGTATCAACGAAGCCGCACCCGTCGACAAGAAAACTAAGGCCGAATCGGTCAAGGTGATGGACGCTACGGAACTTCAGGGCTCCAGCGCCACCATCGCTGACGCCACGAATCGTTCTTCGGGCGTGAAAATCCGCCAATCGGGCGGCATGGGTAGCGAAAGTAAAATCAATATTCGCGGCATGGAAGGCAAGAACGTAAAGGTGCTTGTTGATGGCGTGCCTGTCGATAACGGTAACGGAAATTTCTCGGTCAACGATATTCCCATCGACAAGATTGACCGCATTGAAATCTACAAGAGCTACGTGCCCGAACGCTTCGCGACCGACGGCATGGGCGGCGTCATCAACATTGTGACGCATGATTTGCCCAAAAGTTCCATAACGGGTTCCTACGGCTTCGGAAGTTTTAATACGCACAAGGCTTCGCTCGATGCAAAGTATGTCTGGGTGGTCGATTCGCTTAAGGGGCGCTCCGTTGCAACGGGGATTTCTGCCTACTACAACTATTCTGACAACGATTACGAATTCACCACGCCTTACATGGATACGACGGTAACGCGCGATCACGACCGCTACTACAGTTACAATGTGCTGCCGTATGTCTCGTTGGAAAAGTTCTTTTTTGACCGTATGACCCTTGGCGTGATTTACAACGCGATGGATAAAGAAATCCAGTCAAATGCCCACCGCATCGAAGAAGCGACTGCAAATGCGCAGTCCTACGGCGTGAATCTTTCCCTTGAAAAGGCGAACCTATTTGTGAAGGGGCTTTCGATGGGGCTTTCGCTAAGCTATGCCTTCGGCAAAGAGGCTATTGTCGATACGAGCCACACGTATTATTACGGCTGGGATAAGAACAATTTCCGCGAAAACAAAAGGGCTTTTGGCGAAATTACGATGGGCGGTGCATCTCACATCGAGCGTAAAAACCAGACCTTCGTTGCGCCCTGGAATTTTGATTATGCCTTCACCCCAAATCATACTCTCACCTAGAGCGGCTTGTATCGCTATGAATCGCAAGATCCGAAGGATAAACGCATGGTTCAGGGACAGAAGCTCAATAATGCCGGTTTCCCGGGCCATAGCCATTCGGTAGTGTCGGGTCTTTCGCTCGAAAATAATTTCTGGAACGAACGAATTCAAAATGTGACGGGCATCAAGGGGTATTATTATGTCATCGAAGCTGAAAATGACGGTGAAAAACGTATCCAGCAACTTATCAACGATTATGCCGACCACAAGGACTTTGGTTACAGCGAAAATCTGCGCGTGAAAATTTTGGATCAGGTTGCCGTTATTGATCAGTTTGCAGTCAAGGGTGGCTACCAGCACAGTTTGCGATTCCCGACCCGCGAAGAAATCTTTGGCGACGGTATGTATGTGCAATGTGCTCCGAACCTGAAACCCGAAAAGTCGGACAATTTTACGGCGGGTACTGAACTGGATTTGCGACAGATTCCGCTGTTGCTCAAGCTACACCTGGAATTCAATTGGTTCTACATGCTTATGGATGACCGTATTTTCTGGAACAACTATGCGGCCATTCCTCGTCCCTATTACAATAGCGTCGGTACCAAGACGACTGGCTTTGAAATCGATGCCGCTGTTGATATCAACGAGTACATTTCGCTTTCTTACAACCTCACTAAGCAAGATGCTGAAAGCCGCGAAACGGATTTGGCGTTTGGAATTGCGAAGGGACTCACCGTGCCGAATATTCCCACGCTCTACATGAATTTCGGCGCAGAATTCCACATAGGCGATTTGCTCTTCCGCGATGATTTCTTCAAGTTGTACTGGCTGGCAAATTACACAGACGAATATTATTACTCGTGGAAAGTTTCCAACAAACAGGATCGCACCATTCCGAGTTCCTTCTCGCAAGATTTAGGCGTAGAATACTCGATTCTTGCTAATAAACTCTCGTGGAATTTTGAAGTGCGCAATTTTATGGATGAACTCGTCTTCGATAAGTATGGCGAATCCAAGCCCGGCCGCGCCTTTGCCACCAAAATCAAGTTTACACTATAAACAAAAGGAAATCAAATGAACCTCTTCAAAAATAAAATCCTAATGGCCCTTGCATCGGCAAGCCTTGTCTTTGGCCTTGCCGCGTGCGATGACTCCAGCAGCGCCTCTGCCGACGAACCGACTAGCTCCAGTTCTGTCGAAAAAGAGAAGGACAAGAGTTCTTCTTCGAAGGCGAAAGATAAGAGTTCCTCTTCTAAAAAAGAAGAAAAATCCAGTTCTTCTGTCAAGGATGACGCTAAGTCTAGTTCTTCCGTAGAAGAAAAGAAGGAAGAATCCAAGTACCTTCTCTCTTTCATGATGGAAACATCGCAGTTTGTGGGTATCGCTCCGCTTTCTGCCGACCAAAAAAAGATTGTCAAGGACTTTATCGAAGCTCCGAATGCTGGCTCCGTCGCCTATTTCAACGGCTCCGTCTATGTACTTGCTACAGACGATGCCATGAACAGTACGCTTTCCCGTTACGAGGTTAAGGACCTCAAGATGGCTGATGAGCCCGCTGCCACCGCCAAGTTTACGGGTACAAATGCTATCGCCATGAAGTTCTTGCATACAGAAAAGTCCGATGGAAAACTGTATGTGGAACAGGCTTTGGGTGATGCAATCACGGTCGTTGATATTAAGACGCTTAAGACGGTCAAGACGATTGATCTTTCTGAATACATTGATGAAGAAAGCGGCGCACTGAGCACTGTCCCGGGTTCCGCAGTCATTGATGGAAAGAAAATGTATGTGTCGCTTAATCAGTTCGTTGATTTCAACAACATGATTGCTGGCCCGCGTGGCTCCGTGGCAATCATTGATTTGAATAAGGATGAAGTGGAAAAGGTTATCTACACCGACCAGGTGGCAGCTCTTGGCGGCATGGACGACATGAACGGAACGGCCTCTTTTGTCGACGAAAAGGGCGACATCTACTTCTATTCTAACGCCTCCTACAGTTTTATTGAAGGCTACAAGGAAGGTTGGGTGCGCATCAAGAGCGGCGAAAGCGAATTCGATAAGGATTGGGTCTTCCGCATGCACGATGCTGCTTACGATGGTAAGAAAACCAACAATAATAGCCTGATGGTGGGCGGTACCTACATGGGTAATGGCAAATTCTTCGGTTTCTTCGGCACGTTTGCCGATCCGACCAACTTCAATAACTACGAATGGGAATTCGTGGTGGTCGATGTCTACAAGAAGACCGTTGAAAAAGTCAAGGGCCTCACTCCGACCATCCCGTGGTTCGCACCTTCCATCCACCGCGATGCCGATGGCAAGAGTGTCCTCGTGGGCCACGCCGACAGCAAGGGCGGCGCCATTTACCGCTACGATATCGCTAGTGGCAAGGTCACCAAGGAAATGGATGTGACCACCGGAACTGCCTATTACATCGTCCCGGTTGTAGATTATTTCTATGACGTCAGAGTTGCTGCGACAATGTTGAATAGTATTTAGTCCAATCACCATACAGTACGGCCACCCTGCTTAATCGCGGGGTGGCTTTTTTACCCCCATTTTCCGCAGTTTAGCCTTTACTAATTAGCCAAGGCTTTCTAAATTTAGCTATGACTAATATATAAGGTGTGTTTTTCGTCTAATCGGAGCCGTCCTATGGAACAAGTAAAGTTAAGCCAGAGCCTTGAAGACTACTTGGAAATGGTGCACATGCTGCGCCTTGCGAACGGGATTGCCCGTGTCCGCGACATTGCGGCGGCGCTCAAGGTCAAGATGCCGTCGGTTGCTAAGGCGGTGATTGAACTTAAGAAGCTCGGCCTTGTGACGCAGGAACCGTACAGCGGTATCGAGCTCACTTCGGAAGGTGCGCTTGTGGCGTCCCAGATTCTGAACCGTCATATTTTGCTGAAGGGATTCCTGATCAAGCTCGGCGTGTCCGAGGCGATTGCCGACAAGGACGCCTGCTGCATGGAACACATTCTTTCGGCGGAGACTCTCGAGAAAATCGAGGAATTTGTGAATTCCCCCAATACGGGTGCGACGGCGAAAAAGTCGAACGCCGCTAAATCTAAGAAAAAGTAAATCGTTGGTGTATGAATAACGAACCGAAGTTTTCGGAACTTAAAAAAGGCGACAAGGCCGAAATTATTGGATACAACACGGGTGATTCTCAGTACAAGTCCAAACTTTTGTCAATGGGGCTTGTGCGCGGCGTGGTGCTGCAGGTTTTGCAGGTGGCACCGCTCGGCGACCCGGTCGAGGTGAGCGTGCTTTCGTACAGGCTTTCGCTCCGTAAACAAGAAGCCAACGTGCTCAAGTTGAGGAGAGTTTGATGCCTATCGAGAAAGAAGTTTTCACGATTGCGATTGCGGGCAACCCGAACTGCGGAAAGACGGCGCTCTTTAACTCGCTGACCGGCTCGAACCAGATTGTGGGCAACTGGCCTGGCGTGACTGTCGAAAAGAAGGAAGGCCAGTTCAAGCTCGACAACCACACGATTCGCGTGGTGGACTTGCCGGGTATTTACGCGCTGTTTGCAAACTCCGAAGACGAGCGTGCCGCTCTCGATTACCTGCTCAAGGGCGAGGCGGACCTGGTCGTGAATATCTTGGATGCGACAAACCTGGAGCGCAACCTGTTCCTCACGAGCCAGCTGATGGAAAAGGGCGTGCCGATGGTCCTGGCGGTGAACATGATGGATATCGCGGCGAGCCGCGGCATCCATGTGGACCTGCACAAGCTCGAAGAAATCCTCGGCGTGACGGCGATTGGCCTTACGGCGGTTTCGCCCAAGAGTTGCGAAGGCTTCGTGAACGACTTGCACAAGCTGCTGCATAACAGCCGTGAACTTCCGCTCCCGAAAGCGGTCAAGCATTCCGAAGTTCTGGAAAAGCTGATTGAAGAAATTGCGGTGCCGCTCAAGCCCGTAGCCGAAAAACTCGGCGCAAGTCCGCGCTGGACGGCGGTGCAGTATTTGGAACATAGCGGGCGAGTGCTTGAACTTGCCGACGAACTCGGTGTTGAAATTCCGCACGATAAGATTGAAGAGGACTTGGGCGAAGAGGTGGAATTTGCGCTGGCCGATTCCCGCTATTCCTACGCCCGCGACATCGCGAAGGCGGTCATCCGCGACAACACTACCAAGCGCACGCGGACCGACAAGCTCGATAAACTTTTCCTGAACCGTATTTTGGGAATTCCGCTTTTCCTTATCGCTATGTATTTGGTGTTCTGGTTTGCGGTGAAGGTTGGTAGCGCGTTCATCGATTTCTTCGACATTTTGTTCGGCGGAATTTTCGTGGACGGCATGACGGAACTCCTGACGAAGATTGGTGCGCCGGGTGTTATCGTGGCGCTGTTGGCGAACGGCATCGGTACGGGCATCCAGACGGTATCAACGTTCATTCCGGTCATTTTCTTCATGTTCCTTTGCCTTTCGTTCCTCGAGGATTCCGGCTACATGTCGCGTGCGGCGTTCGTGGCGGATCGCTTTATGCGGTTCCTCGGGCTCCCGGGCAAGGCTTTCGTGCCGATGATTGTGGGCTTCGGCTGCTCGGTGCCGGCGCTCATGGGCACGCGTACGCTCGAAAACAAACGGGAAAGGTTCCTTACTTTGTTCCTGGTGCCGTTCATGAGCTGCGGCGCGCGCCTCCCGGTGTATGCGCTGTTTGGCGCGGCGTTCTTCGGCGAAAGCGCAGGGGCGCTCGTGTTCGGAATTTACCTGACGGGCATTGTGATTGCCCTGATTTACGGTCTGCTCTTGCGCCATACGGTTTTCATGGGCAAGGAATCGACGTTTATCATGGAACTGCCGCCTTACCATTTGCCCAAGGTGCGCAACCTTTTCCGCCACGCATGGCTCCGCCTCAAGGAATTCGTTTTCCGCGCGGGCAAGGTCGTGCTCATTATGGTGACGGTGCTCGGCTTTATGGGCTCCGTCGGCACAGACGGAAGTTTCGGTAACGACAACAACGAAAAGTCGGTGCTGAGTGCCGTGGGCACGGTGATTACGCCGGTGTTCGAACCCTTCGGTGTCGAACGCGACAACTGGCCTGCTTCGGTGGCGCTCTTTACGGGGCTCTTCGCAAAAGAGGCAATTGTCGGAACGCTCAATTCGCTGTATGCCATCGAGGGCACGGACGGTGCGGGGGAGGCTGGCGCAGCTCCAGCCGAGAACGAGGCCCTTCGGCAGGCTCAGGGACCTGAGTCGTCATTTAGCCTCAAATCGACGGTGAAAGAAGCTCTCGTGAGCGTCCCGGCGAATTTGGTAGAAGTCTTTACCTCGATTGCGAACCCGCTGGGCGTCAAAGACGCTATCGAAGAAAGCGAAGGTGCTGAAAACGAAGGCGCGTACAAGATGATGCAGGCGCATTTCAACCTGGGGCGTTTCCAGGTGCTGGCCTACCTGTTGTTCATCTTGCTCTACGTGCCGTGCCTTGCCGCCATGGGAACCGCCTTCCGCGAACTCGGTCGCTTCTATGGAACGCTTATGATGGTGTTCCAGACAATTATCGGCTGGAGCCTCTCGGTGCTTTTTTTCCAGATAACCTGCGGACATTCAACCGCATGGATTGTCACCTCGGTGGCGCTCCTTGCCGGCGTGGTCGTCGCACTCGTTGTCATTGGCCGTGACCAGCGCAAGAAGAAGGTGTTCGAGTAGATTTTTGAGGTGCGAAAATCGTAAAGGGCGGCAATGAAAATGCCGCCTTTTTGTTTTACATATAGTGTAAATGTAGCGTGGTGTTTTACAGAAATTGAAATCTGAAAACTCGCGAAAGCGGTCTGCAATCCGTGTCTTTTACATTTTTGACCATATTTTCAATAATTGGCGGGTGCTTTACATAATTGGCACGGTTTTTGCAAATAAAGAGCGCAAAAAGCAAGAAAAGGACTTTTATGAACGCTCAAGCTCTTTACGACCCGATGAATGAACACGACGCCTGCGGTGTCGGCCTGGTCGCCAATATTAATAATGTTGCCTCGCACCAGATTGTGCTGCAGGGCATTACCGTTTTGAAGAGGCTTATGCACCGCGGTGCAGCAGGTGGAGACCCGGAAACCGGCGACGGTGCGGGTCTCTTGCTTTCGATGCCCCACAAGTTTTTCCGCAAGCTGTACCCGGAACTGCCTGCCCGCTATGGCGTGGCCATGTTTTTTGTGGAGAATACGCTGGATGCCGATGCTTTTGACGCTAAGATTAAGGAAATCGCCGCTGCCGAGGGCATGCCGGTGCTGAACTTCCGCGAGGTGCCGGTGAATGCCGATAAGATCGGCCGCACGGCTCGCGAAACCCTTCCGCATATCCGGCAGGCGTTTTTTGACGGTTCCGCTTTCGAATCCGACAGCGTGTTCGATATTAAGTTGTATGTTGCCCGCCGCCTGATGGAAAAGGCTTGCAAGGGCTTGTATGTTTGTAGCTGCAGCCGCCGTAGCATCGTGTACAAGGGCCTGCTTCTGGCGAGCCAGATCGAAGGCTTCTACAAGGACCTGAACGATCTCGATTTCGAGACCCCGATTGCGCTTGTTCACCAGCGCTACTCCACGAATACGTTCCCGACTTGGCCGCTTGCGCACCCGTTCCGCTACCTCGCTCACAACGGCGAAATCAACACCCTGCGCGGTAACCTCAACAGCCTGCGCGCCCGCGAGCCGCACATGAAGAGCGATATTATCGGCGATGACCTGCAGAAGCTTTTCCCGCTCGTTCCGGCAGGCCAGAGCGACTCGGCCAGCCTTGACAACATGTTTGAGCTTCTCGTTGCAGCGGGTCGTAGCCTCCCGCATGCGATGATGATGCTCATGCCTCAGGCCTGGGGCAAGAAGCATTACCTGGGTCGCGATGTGCGTGGTTTCTTTGAATACGAATCCATGCTTATGGAACCGTGGGATGGTCCGGCCGCCGTGGCTTTCAGCGATGGCGTAAACGCGGGTGCGATTCTCGACCGCAACGGCCTTCGTCCGGCACGTTACACTTTGTGTAAAGATGGTCTCTTCGTGATGGCATCCGAAACAGGCGTACTTGACCTCCGCGACGACGAGGTTGAAGAAAAGGGCCGCCTGAAACCCGGCGAGATTATCTACCTCGACCTGGAAAATCACCGTATTCTGAAGAATGCGGAGATGAAGGCGCAAGTAGCCCGCGCCAAGCCTTACCGCCGCTGGGTTGCCGAAAACAAGATGAGCGTCCGCGGGCTTTTCAGCGAAATCAACCCGTCCGACGTTCCGGAAGACATTCTGGTACAGCAGAAGCGCTTCGGCTATTCTGCCGAAGACCTCAGCATTATTTTGCAGCCGATGGCCAAGAACGGTGCCGAGCCGATTGGCTCCATGGGTAACGATGCCGCGTTGGCCGTGCTTTCGGACAAGCCGCAGCCGCTGTTCAATTACTTCAAGCAGCTGTTTGCGCAGGTGACGAACCCGCCGATTGACCCGATTCGTGAAGAATTGGTGATGAGTCTTACGACTTACATCGGTAACCACGGCAACATCCTCGAAGAAACTCCGGAGCAGGCGCACCTCATCAAGATTCCGCGCCCGATTGTGACCGAAGACGAAATTCGCCGCTTTGAAAACATTGGCGACAAGGCGTTCAAGGCGAAAGTGCTCAAGATGCAGTTCCCGCTGGGCGGTGACGGTTCCGTGCTGGAAGCAGCCCTGCAGAACCTCGCCGGCGATGCCGTGCGTGCGGTGAACGACAACTACGATATCATCGTGCTTTCGGACAAGAACATTGACTGGGGCTACGTGCCTATACCTTCGCTCCTCGCGACGGCTTGCGTGAACCGTGCCCTGGTGGAAGCGGGTGTACGCCCCGAAATCGGTTTGATTGTGCAGTCCGGTGAAGTGCGCGAAGTGATGCACTTTGCGCTGCTGCTCGGTTACGGTGCGACGGTCATTAACCCGTATCTCGCATTCGAGAGCCTCACCAACATGTGCCACAACGGCGACCTGGATGTGGACCCGGTGACGGCTGCTGCAAATTATGTAAAGGCGGTGGATAAGGGCCTGTTGAAGATTATGTCGAAGATGGGTATCTCCACGCTCCGCAGCTACCGCAGTGCACAGATTTTCGAAGCTGTGGGCTTGAATCACGAACTCATCGAGAAGTTCCTGCCGGGTACGGCAAGCCGTATCGAAGGTATCGGCCTGGAAGAAATTGCCCGTGAAGTGGGCGAGCGCCAGAAGATTGCCTTTGCCGATGCAAGCAAGGTTTTGCAGTCGGGCGGCCAGTATGCGTTCCGTAAGGAAGGCGAGAAGCACCTGTGGACTCCGCAGTCGCTTGCCGCGTTCCGCCAGGCGGTGCAGGGTGGCGACTACGAGAAGTTCAAGGTCTACAGCAAGTTGATTAATGACCAGTCCGAACGTCAGGCGACTTTGCGTGGCCTCTTCAAGTTCAAGAAGGCGACCCCGATTGATATTAGTGAAGTTGAGTCTCGCGAATCGATTATCCATCACTTTGTGGCGGGCGCGATGAGCCTTGGCTCCTTGAGCCCGGAAGCCCACGAGACGATTGCGATTGCGATGAACCGCATCGGCGCCATGAGCAACTGCGGTGAAGGTGGTGAAGATCCGGACCGCGATACTCCGGCCGCAAACGGCGATATCCGCAGTTCCGCGATTCGCCAGGTTGCCTCGGGCCGCTTTGGCGTGACCATTGATTACCTGCGCCATGCAAAGGATTTGCAAATCAAGATGGCCCAGGGCGCAAAGCCCGGCGAAGGTGGCCAGCTGCCGGCACACAAGGTGAACGAGTTCGTTGCACGCATCCGTCACTCCATCCCGAACGTGTCGCTGATTTCTCCGCCGCCGCATCACGACATTTACTCCATCGAAGATCTGGCGCAGCTGATTTACGACTTGCGCAACGCCAACCCGAAGGCCCGTGTTTCTGTGAAGCTCGTGTCCGAAGTGGGCGTGGGCACGATTGCCGCGGGTGTGGCGAAGGCTCATGCCGACGTGGTGCTGATTTCTGGCCACGATGGCGGTACAGGCGCATCTCCGCTCACTTCCATCAAGCATGCCGGCCTCCCGTGGGAACTCGGTATTGCCGAAGCGGAACAGACGCTCGTGCTCAACGATTTGCGCGGACGCATCAAGCTCCAGGTCGATGGCCAGCTCAAGACGGGCCGCGATGTGGTTGTGGCCGCTCTCCTCGGTGCCGAAGAATTCGGCTTTGCCACGAACCTTCTCGTAAGCCTTGGCTGCGTGATGGACCGCAAGTGCCATACGAACCAGTGCCCGATGGGCATTGCCACGCAGGATGCGGATTACCGCAAGCGCTTTGCGGGCAAGCCCGAATACGTGGAAAACTTCCTCTTCTTCATCGCCGACGAAGTCCGCGAGATTCTCGCAAGCCTTGGCCTGCGTTCGCTGGCCGAAGCTTGCGGCCGTAGTGATTTGCTGGAACGTGACGAGGCGATTGCCTTCTACAAGGCGCACAACCTCGATTTCTCCAAGATTTTCGAAACTGTTGATGGCGGCATCAAGTCCTTCGACAAGAACTTCGTGAAGGAACCGCTTGAAAACTTCGACCGTCGTGAACTGTTGCCGTTCGTGGCTGACACGCTCAAGAGCGGCAAGGCCGTGGAACTCTGCACGGTGGTGCACAACGTCGACCGTACGGTGGGTACGGAACTTTCCGGCGAGGTGGACGAATATTTTGGCGTGAAGGGCCTCCCCGAAGATACCATCAAGATTCACCTGCAGGGTGTCGCGGGCCAGAGCTTCGGTGCCTTCCTTGCTCCGGGCATTACGCTCGACCTCGAAGGCGAAGCGAACGACTTTATGGGCAAGGGCCTCTCGGGCGGTAAGATTATCGTGCGCCCGCCTAGCAATGCAAGTTTCAAGGCCGAAGACAACGTGATTGCAGGTAACGTCATCGGTTACGGTGGAACCTCGGGCAAGATCTTCATCAATGGTCTCGCTGGTGAACGCTTCGGTATCCGTAACTCGGGTATGCTCCTGGTTAGCGAAGGCGTGGGCGACCATGGTTGCGAATACATGACGGGCGGTCGCGTCGTGGTGCTTGGCCGCGTGGGCGTGAACTTCGCTGCCGGTATGACGGGTGGCTTTGCCTACGTGTACGATGAGACGGGCCACTTTGACCTGAGCTGCAACGTGGATTCCGCCGACCTCGAAAGCGTGCTCCCCGGTACCGAGAGCGAAAGCGAATTGCTCGATATCATCAACCAGCACGTTCAGGCGACGGGTAGCGAGAAGGGCAAGCGCATTCTCGAGAACTGGAATAGCGAACGTCCGAAGTTCGTGAAGATATTCCCGGTGGATTACAGGAACGCTCTTTTGAAGGCCCAAAAGGCATAGGGATTTGAGGTTAATATGCAGGAAATCAACCGAATCGCAGACATCTACCGCCCTGTCGAAGAGCGTGTCAAGGACAACAACGAAGTTGAGCGCAAACTCACCTCGATAGAGGTCATCAATCAGGCGGAACGCTGCCACACTTGTGGAATCCCGTTCTGCCATGGTGCGGGATGCCCCCTCGGTAACCTCGTTCCCGAATTCAATGCGGCCATTGCTGCCGGGAATGCGGAACGGGCCTACGATATCATCAGCAAGACGGCGTTTTTCCCGGAGTTCACGGGCCGCGTTTGCCCCGCGCTCTGCGAGTCCGCCTGTACTGGCAACGTGCATAACGACCCGGTGATGGTGCGCCAGATAGAGAAGTTCATCATCGAGACCGCCTTCGAGGAAGGTCGCGTGGTGCTCCCTACGGCTGAACCGAACGGCAAGTCTGCCGCTGTCATCGGCTCTGGTCCTTCGGGTCTGTTCGCTGCCGAAGCCTTACGCCGTAAGGGCTATGCTGTTACTGTTTACGAGAAGCAAGCGAAAGCGGGTGGCCTGCTGCGCTACGGCATCCCGAACTGGAAACTGGACAAGTCCATTATCGACCGCCGCATCGCTTTGCTCGAAGCCGCCGAAATCAAGTTTGTCTACAATACCGAAATCGGCAAGGACATTGCCGCAGAATATGTCCACAAGAATTATGACGAGGTGTTCCTCGCCATCGGTACGCCGAACGCCCGCGACTTGAAAATCCCGGGCCGCGAAGCCGAAGGAATTTTCCTTGCCCTCGATTTTCTGCACGGTGCCGAAATGCCGGGTGAAAGCAATCCCGAAAAGTTCAGCGCGAAGGGCCGCAAGGTGTTGGTGATTGGCGGTGGCGATACGGGTAACGACTGCGTGGGCAAGGCCATTCGTGAAGGGTGCGAAAGCGTGCTCCAGGTGGAATTCATGCCCAAGCCTCCCGAGGAACGTTCCCCGTCTACGCCTTGGCCCGACTGGCCGTACATGCTGCGCACGAGCTACGCTCAGCACGAAGGCGGTGAGCGTCGCTGGAATGTTTCTTCCAAGCAGTTCATTGTGAAGGACGGTCGCGTGGCCGGCGTGGAAGCAGTTCGCGTGGAATGGGAAATGTCTCCGCAGGGCCGCCCGCTCAAGCCTGCCGAAGTCCCGAATTCTACTGAGGTCATTGATACCGACTTGGTGGTACTCGCCATGGGCTTTACCGGAGTGCCTGCCGAGGGCCTGGTGAACGACTTGGGCCTGCAACTCACCCCGCGTACGGCGATTATCCCGGATCCTGCCCGACACATCTATGCGGTGGGCGACTGCGCGAACGGCGCCTCCCTTGTGGTGCGTGCCATGGCCGATGCAAAGGCTAAAGTCGCGGCGCTGAAGTAATAGCTGCTATAAACTGCGCGCGGAATTATGTTCGGATTCTACCGGTTCGCATGCGTTTCTCTGGTGTTGAAGGTGGCCGATACCGCCTACAATACCGAGGAAATCATCAGGAGCGCGAAAATTGCTGCCTCTAACGGGGCGGCTTTTGTCGTTTTCCCGGAACTCAGTATTACGGGCTATACTTGCAGCGACTTATTTCACCAGGAACTGCTTTTGCAAAACAGCACCCGCGCGCTGTTGAAGATTGCGAAAGCATTCTCTGACAGCGACACCGTGATTGCAGTGGGCCTGCCGTTGCGTTTTTTTGGCCGCCTCTACAACTGTGCCGCCTTTGTGCAGCGCGGTCGCGTTGTTGCCGTTACGCCCAAGATTCACTTGCCGAACCAGCGCGAGTTCTACGAGAAAAGGCATTTTTCGAGCGGGCGCGATTTACTGCGTGGCAATGCGGGTAATGGCTGCGTGCCTCTCCGCTGTTTTATCGAGGGCGCGGGCGAAGTACCCGTTACGAATTTTATTACTGTGAAGGGCTGCGCATCTTGTAATTCGGGTTCCGAAGTTCGCATTGGCGTGGAACTCTGCGAGGACTTGTGGACGCCTGCGCCACCGAGCGGGAAACTTGCCCTTGCGGGCGCAAACGTCATCGTGAATCTCTCGGCAAGCGATGCGCTGGTAGGCAAACGCGATTACCGCAGGAACTTGGTGATGAACCAGTCGGCGCGTTGCATGGCGGCCTATGTTTACGCTTCCGCCGGAGTGCACGAATCTACGACGGACATGGTCTTTAGCGGTCACCTGATAATTGCGGAAAACGGGAACATGCTCGCCGAAAGCAAGCCGTTCTCGCGGGAAACCGAAATCGTGTATGCCGATGTGGACGTGGAACGCCTGAATATGCAGCGCCTGAGCGAAGGAAGCTTCCAGGATTTCGACAGCCGTGCTATCATTGCGCGTTCAGCGACTCTTGAAGGCCTGCGTGATTGCGATATGCTCCAGTACCGTTTTGTTTCGCCGACGCCCTTTGTGCCGGGGAGCACCGAAGCCCGCGATGCATCTTGCACCGAGATTTTCAACATACAGTGCGCTGGTCTCGCAAAACGTCTCGAAGCGTCTCATAGCAAGCGTGCGGTGATTGGCCTGAGCGGCGGGCTCGATTCGACGCTCGCGCTTCTTGTGGTTGCGGAAACATTCAAGCTGCTGAACCGCCCTGCAAAAGAAATCCTTGCGCTCACGATGCCCGGATTCGGCACTACCAAGCGCACCAGGAACAATGCGGTTGAACTCGCGAAACTTCTGGGCGTGGAACTCCGCACCGTCAATATCCAAAAGGCATGCCTCCAGCACTTCGCTGACATCGGGCATGACCCGCGAAAGCTTGACGTGACTTACGAGAACGTGCAGGCCCGCGAACGCACGCAAATCCTGATGGACATCGCGAACAGCGAGGGCGGAATCGTCATCGGTACGGGTGACCTCTCCGAAATTGCGCTCGGGTGGAGCACCTACAATGCCGATCACATGTCCATGTACGCGGTGAACTGCGATATTCCCAAGACGCTCGTGCGCCACATCGTGAACTGGTATGCCGATCGCGCAATTAGTAACCCGAGCGAACCCGGCGCGCATCTTGAACCCGGCGAAACAGCCGCGAATCTTGCCGCAGTCCTCCGCGACATCCTCGATACTCCCGTTTCTCCGGAACTCTTGCCCGCCGATTCAAGCGGCCAGATTGCTCAAAAGACGGAAAGCATTCTCGGTGCCTACGAACTGCACGATTTTTTCCTTTACCATTTTGCGAAATACGGCGCTGCTCCCGAAAAGCTCCGTTACCTTGCGAAATACGCGTTCGCAAACAAGCATACCGACGAAGAAATCGACAAGGCGCTCGCCGTCTTTATCAGGCGATTCTTTTCGCAACAGTTCAAACGCAGTTGCATCCCGGACGGCCCGAAGGTCGGTACCATTTCGCTGTCGCCCCGTGCCGACTGGCGCATGCCCAGTGACTCCAGTTTTGGGGACTGGTCCAAATAAATTTAATCACTAAAAATGCGAGTATTCAAGCCTCCAATCGAGGCTTTTTTATTTTACTCTAAATATGGAAAACCCCGAGACTTTTGTCCCGGGGCTTTTTAGTTAACAGAGAAATTCATGAAGTTAGTTTTCGTGATTTCTAATTAGCGTTCCTAATCACAAATCACTAATCACTAACCACTTGACATTACATGTTGCTGAAGATCTGGAATCCGCTGTAGGATTCTTGTCCGTGTTCGCTTTGGTCGAGACCGCGGAGTTCTTGCCTTTCCGTGACGCGCAGGCCCATTGTCTTCTTGATGACGAAGAAGATCAGGCTAGCACCGGCGAAGCAGGGCAGGGCGTAGGCGGCAACACCGATAAGCTGAGTGAGCACGCTGTAATCGCCCGTCATGTCAAAGATACCCACGGCAATCGTACCCCACACGCCGTTCACCAGGTGAACAGAGAGAGCACCGACCGGGTCGTCCAAGTGCAGGCGGTCGAACATGAACACTGCACCGACTACGAGCACGCCAGCGATGGCACCGATAATCCAGGAGGAGAGCGGAGTCACCACGTCGGCACCGGCAGTGATTGCCACGAGACCGGCAAGGCATCCGTTGAGGGCCATGGTGGCGTCGGGCTTCTTCGAAACAATCCAGCTCGTGAGTGTTGCGGTAATGATGCCAGCGACAGCGGCGAGGTTCGTGGTCACCAAAATCCAGCTAGTTGCCTTCGGGTCGCCGGAGAGGGCGGAACCGGCGTTGAATCCCCACCAACCGAACCACAGCATGAATACACCGATGGTTGCAAGCGGGATGTTGTGTGCCGGAATGGCGTGTACCTTGCCGTTCACGTACTTGCCGATACGCGGTCCGAGGATCATCACGCCGGCAAGCGCTGCCCAGCCACCCACGGAGTGAACGAGCGTAGAACCAGCGAGGTCATGGAAGCCAGCCTTGCCGATGGTGCTAAGCCAGCCACCGCCCCATGTCCAGCTGCCCACGATGGGGTAGACGATAGCCACGTAGACAAGAGTGAATACGAGGAAGGAGTTGAGCTTCACGCGTTCGGCCACGGCACCAGAGACAATCGTCGCTGCAGTGGCGGCAAACATTGCCTGGAACAGCCAGTCTGCAAACAAGGTAAAGTGGCCGTTGTAGGCAGAGGTGAAACTGGCCGGATTCGCCCAGTCGCCAATGCCAAAGCCCGCGAAACCGAGAATCCCGTTGAAGGTTCCCGGATACATGAGGCCAAAGCCTAGCAGGGCATACATCGTGATGCCTATGGCGGGGACCGCGATGTTCTTGAAGGCGACGTTGGCGGCGCACTTCGCACGCACGAGGCCCGCTTCAACGCAGGCGAATCCAAGACCCATGATGAACACCAGCATGGCGCTGATCATGATCCAGATGTTTTCTGTCATAAAGATGGCGTCGCTGACAGGTACGACTTGTGTAACTTCGTTCATTGTGAAGATCCTTTTCGTTGAAGATTAACCAATCGCTTCCGGCCCACTTTCTCCGGTGCGGATACGGATGCACTGTTCGAGATTCGTGACGAAAATCTTTCCGTCGCCGATTTCGCCGGAGCGCGCGCCCTTGATGATGGCGTCGATGCAGGGCTGCACGAATTCGTCGTTCACCGCAATCTTGAGGCAAATCTTCTTGAGCAAATTCACCTCGGTCACCACGCCGCGGAAGCGCTGGTTGTAGCCTTTCTGCTGGCCGCAGCCCAGCACGTTGGTTACTGACATCTTGAAAATGTTGTTTTCGTAAAGCGCTTGCTTCACGAGATTGAGCCTTTCTGGCTGAATGTAAGCTGTTACGAGCTTCATGGGTTTCCCTTGTTTGATTTTCACGGGATTGTGAATTTCGTTATCCATTATGCAAATTGCGTGCCAAAATTTTTATGTCGTAGGAAATTCGCAAAAAACGTGAAAAATCGGCGACAGTTTCATAACACGTAAAAGAATCGGCGTGTTTGAAAAGTGCTTGTTTTACATTTTCTTTTCGCAAAATGAAAAAAAATCAAAAAATGTAAAAGTGTGCTTGGTTTGTTTATGCGCTCGGGACGTAAGGGCAAAAAAATGTTTTGTTTTTTGTATTGTTGAAGGGTTTTGCCGTTGCTATATTTTTGACGTCCGCTTCCCTGCTTGCATCCGCGTGGATGGGCTGCGACCTTAGAGGTGGGGGAGGCTAAAATTCAAAGAGGCGTTATGCTCGAAGAATTGCACGAAGAATGCGGCGTTATCGGAATTTATAATGGAGATAACGTTGTACGTAATATCACCATGGGTCTTTATGCTCTTCAGCACCGCGGTCAGGAAAGCGCTGGCTTCGCGGTCACCGACGGCGACAAGGTTCGCGTCCGTAAGTCCATGGGTCTGGTTTCTACACTTTTACGGGAACACAACGTTGACGAACTGCAAGGCTTTGCGGGAGTTGGTCATGTGCGTTACAGCACTACGGGTGCAAGTACCTTGGCCAATGCGCAGCCGATACTCGTGAGCTGCAAGTGGGGCCAGCTTGCGGTAGTCCACAACGGCAACATCACCAACGCGAACGAACTCCGCGCCGAGATGGAAGCTGAAGGACACATTTTCCAGACGACTTCCGATTCCGAAATCCTCCTGCACGAAATCGCACGCACTTCCGCCGATACCTTGGGGGAAGCCCTCAAGAGGGCGATTACGAAGTTTACGGGAAGCTTTTGCCTTGTATTCATTAGCAAGGACACGATGTACGTCGCCCGTGACGGTTTCGGGTTCCGCCCGCTGTCTTTGGCAAGAATGGGAAAATCCTGGTGCGTGGCGAGCGAAACTTGCGCCTTCGACTTGCTCGGGGCGAATTATGTGCGCGATATCCAGCCGGGTGAGTTCCTGACCATCACGAACAACGGGCTACATTCCGAGCGCTTTACGCAGAAGGACCGTCAGGCGCATTGCATTTTCGAGTACATCTATTTCAGTCGTCCGGACTCCGTGATTTTCGAGCAGAGCTGCGACAAGGTGCGCCGCAAGATGGGTAAGCAACTAGCGAAGGAATGCCCGGTGGATGCGGACATCGTGATTTCTGTCCCGGACAGCGCGACAACGGCGGCTCTCGGCTATTCGCAGGCGAGCGGCATCAGATTTGAAATAGGTCTCCTGCGTAACCACTATGTGGGCAGAACCTTCATTGATCCGACGCAGAACGTGCGCGAACAGAAGGTGAAGCTCAAGTTCAACCCGATTGTGGGCGTGCTCAAGAACAAGCGCGTTTGCGTCGTTGAAGATTCCATTGTTCGCGGGACGACGCTCAAGATCCTCTCTCGCATGCTGCGGGATGCTGGCGCTTTGGAGGTGCATATCCGCATCGCGTCGCCCCCGGTGGCGCACCCCTGCTTTTTCGGGATGGATTTCCCGAGCCAGGGGGAGCTTGCGGCAAGTTCGATGACGCCCGAAGAAATTGCCAAGATGCTCGGCGTTGAAAGCCTTGGCTACCTGAGCGTCGATGGCATGAAGGAATGCACCGGCGACGGCGAGCATTACTGTGCCGCCTGTTTTGACAACGATTATCCCGATTACATCGGTAGCGATTCGCAGAAGACGCGTTGCGGCTAGTTTTCTACATTTCTGCGCATGGCAAAGAAAAAGAAGTTTTTTAAGTCGGCTGCACTCGCACAGGCGAACCGCGGTAAAGAGGACCGTATTCGCGAGACGCTCTCGCAGATTGTTTCGGGCGAGTCCCGTCTGTTGAATCGCCCGGAAGAACTGTTCGACACCATCGCGAAGGGTATCGACGATATTGAGGACGTGAAGGATGGCAGGCTCCAGCTGGAACTGCTCGCCTGGACCTTGCGTGCGGACTTTGTCGCTTTCAAGGCCGAGGACGACGAACAGGAGGCGTGGAACGACCTGTTTTACGACGCGGGTACGTTTTTTGTTGAACTCGCAACTGCCTTCGAGGACAAGGATTACGTGGCGGACCTGGTGCACGACTTGGCGCTGCGTCATGTGGGTGGGGAAGGCCGTTCCGTGGTGTTCCTCTCTTTGGAAGAATTCTTGCCGGCGGAACGCGCGAAGGCATTGATTCGTGAACTCATCGATACGGTCTCTGAGGTGGAACTCGAAAACCGCGAGGATGTTCTGGACGCCATTTGCGACATGGCCGATTCCATCAAGGACGCAGAGGACTTTGCGAAGGCTGCGCTCATGAAGGACCCGGACAAGAGCAACGCGACGCTTATTGACATTGCGAACTCGCAATTTATGGCAGGCGACATTGAGCTTGCCAAGCAGTGGCTGGGTGACGTCCAGAACCCAGGCAACGAGGACGAGGAGGCGTACCTGGACCTGCTCGCCGCCATAGCTGACCGCGAAGGCCGCAAGACGGACTGCGTGAAAATCGCCCACCGTCTTTACGAGACCTTCCCGAAGGTCATCCACCTCGCGCGCCTGTGCTCGGTGGTGCCGCCCTCCGAGGTCAAGAGCCTTGTGGAGGCACATGCCAAGTTTCGCAGCGGCGACGGCCTCGATGTGGAGTTCATGCAGCTCATGGTCTCGCTAAAGTGCTACGACCAGCTCTCGGGTTACCTCGACCTGTTCGAGAAGGAACTCACTACGCAGGACGCCGAAGTTTTGAACGCCATTTCGGATACTCTTGAGAAGGACGGCCAGGTGGCGCTCGCCAAGCACATCCGCGATTGGACCGTGGAAGATGCTGGCGAAGCCCTCGTCGAGGACTAGTTTTAACTTAGGTTTAAAAAATCCCCCGGTTTTAAACCGAGGGATTTTTTTATGTCATATCGATGAGCGCGACTATTAGCCGAGTGCCTTGATGATGGCGTCACCCATGCCGGTCGTGCCGACCTTGGTGCAGCCTTCCTGGTAGATGTCGCCAGTACGGAAGCCCTGGGCAATCACCTTTTCGCAAGCCGCTTCGATAGCCTTGGCCGCTTCTTCTTCCTTGAAGGTGTAGCGGAGCATGAGGGCCACGGAGAGAATCTGTGCGAGCGGGTTAGCGATACCCTTGCCTGCGATGTCCGGAGCGGAACCACCGGCCGGTTCGTACAGACCGAAGGAACCTTCGGCGATAGAAGCGGACGGGAGGAGGCCCATGGAACCAGTGAGCATGGCGCATTCGTCGGTGAGGATGTCGCCGAAGAGGTTCGGGCAGAGGAGCACGTCGAATTCACGCGGGCGCTTGAGGAGCTGCATGGCTGCGTTATCCACATAGAGGTGTTCGAGAGTCAGTTCCGGGTAGTCCTTGATGACTTCGTTCACGACTTCGCGCCAAAGCACGCTCGTGGTGAGCACGTTGGCCTTGTCGATGGAGGCAACCTTCTTGTTACGGAGCATGGCGGCGTCAAAGGCGAAGCGGGCAATGCGTTCGACTTCGTAGCGGCTGTACTTCATGGTGTCGAAACCGATTTCTTCCTTGGAGCCCGGAACGCCTTCGCGGCCCTTCGGCTGGCCAAAGTAAACGTCACCCGTCAGTTCGCGGACGGTGAGGATGTTGAAACCGTCGCCCACGATGTCGGCGCGGAGCGGGCAAGCGCCTGCGAGTTCCTTATAGACGCGGGCCGGGCGGAGGTTGCAGAAAAGCTTGAAGTGCTTACGGAGCGGGAGCAGTGCACCGCGTTCCGGCTGCAGGTTCGGGGGGAGGTGTTCCCACTTCGGGCCACCCACGGAACCGAAAAGAATACAGTCAGAAGCTTCGCCCAGCTTGAGGGTGCTTTCCGGCAGCGGGGAACCGCTTTCGTCGTAGGCGGCACCACCGACGTTTGCCCATTCGGCGTTCACGTCGAAGCCGAACTTCTTCGCGACCACGTCCAGCACGCGGACAGCTTCTTTCATGACTTCGGGGCCGATACCGTCGCCCGGAAGCACTGCAATCTTGTAATTCTTGCTCATTGTTAATCCTTGGTTTAAATTTTGACCAAGGCAAAGATAGAAAAAAAGGAACCTTGCGGTTCCTTTCTCTTGAAAAGTCGATGAAATTATTCGTCGGCAGCGGTACTCTGGGGCTTAGCGCAGCGGTCTCTAGCCCAGTTGGTCTGCTTGAAGCAGGCACTTCTGGTGTAGCAACATCCGTAGGCGTTGACGTTGCCAAGATCTTCGCAATTGCAAGCGATTCCGTCGTTGTTGCCATCGGTGTCGACAAGCTCGCCGTTTGCGCAGACCACCATGAATCCGCCTTTGTGATAACTTGTGTTGATGCAGGTCTGGAGGGAATTGTGGCAAACTCCGAAGTAGGTTCCCAGGGCGTCGCACGATACGCGGCGTGTCTCGTTAGTAAGGTCGAATTCGAAATCTTCCACGCGTTCATCAGGATCGGAGACTGTTTTGTGATTCATCCAGTTGTACCCGTGGACGGTTTTTGCTACCATCTTTTTGCTAGGAATCAGGTCCTTCCATTTCTGTTTCGTCTCAAAATCCCTGAACGGCGGGTAGTCGGGGTCTTCGTCCTTAAGAATTTGTTTGCAACGTTCCTCGTCGTAGCAGGGGTTTGGATTGGAGGGTGATCCAATCATGGGTTCACCCCAGCAGGGATCGCAATTCGAACATTGATCCATGTCGCATTGGTCTATCATCTTATCTATAGGGTAGCCTTCTCTACAAGCGACGGGACATTTGTAATTGTCCTTGTCGAGCGGGTCATACTTGTTATGGAGTCTTTCCCATTGCCCGTCGACGCACCTGTACATGATGGCGTTGTTGTTGATGTCGTTGTCGCACCTCAGTTCGCCGTTCAGGCACTCGCCGCAGATGGCCTTGTCGGTACGGCACGACTTGTTGCCGCATATGGAAACGGCCTTCTTGGCTTCGCCGGCGACGCATTCGTAGACAGTTCCCTTTCCTGTTTCATCGTTGGTGCAGGTGTGTTCGTAGTTCGTGCACTCGCCACATGCGTTGTCGCGCGGGTCGCAGGATTTCCCGTTACAACTCTCGGTCACCTTCTTGCCCTTTTCGCAGCGGGTGACGGTCGCCTTGAAGTTCTTGTCTTCGGTACAAGTCTGTACGTCGTCGAGGCATTCGCCGCAGTCCGAGCCCTCTTCGTTGCAAGAGACTGTGCCGCACGAGCGGTTCACGACGATTCCTTTTATGCATTCCTTGACAATGCCGATACTTGCGGGGCTGTTGGAGCAGGAGTTCTTGTAGCTCGCGTCACATTCGATTTCAACAGCGTCCTTGTTCGCACATTCCTTGCTCTTGGTGTTGCAGAGAACGCCTTCGTCGCAGGAGACTTCGTCGCAGACGCAAGCCCCGTCTTTTGCCGTACCGCCCGATGCCTTGCACAAGTCGGCGAAAGTCGTTGGCTTGTTTTCACTGGAAGAAGATGTTGCTGTAGCTGAAGAACTGGAACTCTTGGAATCCGACGATATGTCGGAGGGCTTGCTCTGGTTGCCGCAGACGCCCGTGATGGTGTTACAGACTGCACCGATATCGCAGAGTTCGCTCTTGCAGACGCAGGCCCCATCTTTCGCGGTACCACCGGAAGCCTTACACAGCTCTGTAAACGTCTTGAGTTCGTCCTTGGTCATGGACGATGAACTGGCGACACTGCTAGAGGATTTTGCAGAGCTAGATGAAGCGGGGGTGGCAACAGGCGACCATTTCGCTTCGTGGCAGTAGTAATCTGCATCCTGTTCCTTGGCATATACCGTATCGCCCTCGTTATCTTCGCCACATATTCCGAGTTCGAAAATCGAGTTGACTTCCGTTATAACTTCGCGACTGGAGGAATCGCCGTTACTACAGGCTATAAATGACAATGTGGTACAAAAAAAGACCACGAGATAAAGAGAGAAAACCTTTTTTCTCATACTATAGCTCCTTTTTTTTCCCATACAACGGCAATTATAGTTTTTTTTAACCGGAGGCAGAAGCCCCTTTTTCCCGTGGGTGGAACTGCCTATGTTCCTGCTTGATGAATTCCTTGTCGATATGCGTGTAGATCTGCGTGGTGCTGATGTCGGCGTGGCCGAGAAGTTCCTGCAGTACGCGCAGGTCCATGCCTGCCTCCAGGCAATGCGTGGCAAAGCTGTGCCGGAAGGTGTGCGGCGAGACCTGCTTGGTCAAGTGGGCCGTGTGCAGTTGTACGATTTTCCAAGCTCCCATGCGGGTCATCGGTTTGCCGAGGGAGTTCAAAATTATGTTGTCTGTAGTCGGGTGGGTGAGTGGGCGCCCCTCTTCAATCCACGCCTTCAGGTTCTCCTTCGCCTTGCTCCCGAGCGGAATCAGACGCTGCTTGTTGCCCTTCCCGATGGGGGTAAGCCATTCATTGTCCAGATCCAGCTGCGAAAGTTTGATGCCTAGCGTTTCAGAAATGCGTAACCCCGCGCTGTACATGAGCTCGAAAAGCGCCGTATCGCGCAACGGGTTCTTGCCGTTGGCGGCACTTTCAAAGACGCTGTCCACCTCTTCGCGGGTGAGGTACTCGGGCAGGTAGTGGCCCAGCTTGGGCGTGGCGAGCATGGATTCGGTGCTGTAGTCGTACTCGCCCTGGTTCTGCATGTATTTGAGGAACCCGCGCAGGCTCGAAAAGTGCCTCGCGACCGAGGTGGGGGAGTAGTCCTCGCGCTCGGCGGTCAGTGTCAGGAACTCGTCCAGCACGGCGGGTGTCATTTCTTTGAGGTCGAGCCCACGTTCGTCGAGCCAGGCGACAAAGTGCCGCAAGTCCTCCTGGTAGCTTTGGAGGGTCTTGGGGGAGAGGTTCCGTTCCACTCCCAAAAAAGAAAGGTAGGCGTCTAGCCGATTGTAGTTTAGACTCATAGATTTTGACGAGTTTTTCAAAAAAAAGATAATTTTTTTTCTAAAATCCCCTTGCCAAGGGTTAAATCCTTTTCTATAATTGTGCGCGTCCAAGCGACAATGGATGATTAGCTCAGTTGGTAGAGCAGCTGACTCTTAATCAGCGGGTCGCAGGTTCGACCCCTGCATCATCCACTAAAGTGCCGAATTTCGCAAGATTTCGGCACTTTTTTTATTTTTTCGGCTGTTTTTGATACCTGCGAAAATGCCGATTTTTGCCAAAATTCTAAAAATACGCTATTTGCCGTTTTTTGCGTAATTTTGCCGTTTTTCCTTGTTGTGTGCAGATGTAGTCACCATTTTGTAACCACCTAAAACCAAAAAAACAAGGGACTAGATTGCGTTGATTGCATCCTTGAGGTCGTCTTGCATCAGGTGCGAGTAAGTGTTCAGGGTGATGTCGATGGATTCGTGGCGCATGAGCTGCTGGACTGCCTTGATGTTTACGCCTGACCTGATGAGGTTGCTGGCAAAACTGTGGCGGAATTTGTGGTTGTTTGCGCCTTCGGGATCCAGGCCGGCGGATATGACTGCGGCACGGAGCGTGCGGATGCTCGTGGTGTTGTTGGCGAACGTCCCTGAGGCCACGATGGTTTCGTCCGGGTTCCCTGGCTCGCCAAGCTCGTTTTTGAGGCGTTCTGACAGCGGAACGGTGGCCAGCTTGTCGCCCTTGCCCATGAGCGTGATCTTGTCCCCGGAGACGTCTTTCCAGCGCAAATCGCGGGCTTCGAAGTAGCGAAGTCCGGCGAACGCCATGAGGGCCCAGAACTTGCGGAATGCGGTGCTCGGAGCTGCGGCCAAGATGGCGTTGATTTCTTCTGGCGTCCAGAAGCCTTTTGCGGTCCTTTTGAGCTTCGGCCGGCGCACGTACTCGAACGGGTTCCCGATGGTCTTGTATATACGCTGGGAAAAAGAGAACATTGCCTTGGTGAGCTTCAGGATCTCGCTGGCGGTCTTCGGGGCGTACTTGGTGGCGATGACGGTCGAAAAGTCGACGGCGTCCTTGTCGCTGACCTGGGACACGAGCTTTTTGCCTCTCGATGCAGCCCAGTCGAGAAAATACGAAAGCCTGAGCTGGTATGCGCGGACCGTCGAATCGCTTGCCGAGTTTGCGACCTCGATGGAATCGACGAACTTATTCTTGAGTTCGACCAGGTGCGCGTCGGGCTTGTCGCTCGCGAATCCTTCCGGAAGAAACTTCTGCGCGTTCATCAGATCGAGCCAGGCGATGGCGTCGGCCTTTTTCTTGGTGCCGAGGGAAATGACGTGGAACAGGCCGTTTTCCGATATGCGGCCGTACCAGGTCATGTTGCCCCTGCGCTTGTGCTTTTGGAAGATGCTGTAACGTTTCATTTTGTACTCCTAGACAGATCTTATGGCGTCGAACCAAGACAAGATAGCGTCCTTTTCGAAAAAATACTTATGGCGCTTGTTGGTCACGAAATCATAGAATGGTAATGGAGGCGAGAGCTTGCCTTCCTTCGTCTTGGCAATAAGAGTGCTGATGTAAGAACGCGAAAAGCCGGAAAAATCGACGAGATCTTTCACGCTGAAGCATGGTTTTCCTGCGATGTTTCTCATGGTTTTCTCTCCTTTGTTGTCTCGCTTATTGGTTTGGTTCTACAAGCTGCCTAGAATGAATCCTAGAGTGAACATCATTATCAGTCCGCAAAGCACTACTATGCTGTAATCGACGGAATTGTTTTTCGTTTTCGTCGTCTCTCTTGCTACGAGCCTGTCAACCAACCTTTCGTACAATTTTAGCCTTGCGTTAAAGTCAGACGACTTTTTTCTGTTGAATATTGAATTAACAATGGTCCATTTTTCACCGTTGTAATAATAATCAAGACCATTACATAAACACATGTCGCCTTTGACGTTGTCTTCCTTGGTCCGCATCCATTCTTCAGCTCGATCGCCGTAGTGTCTTGGTGTGAGTTTTACATGTTCATTTTCGGTCATTTTTTTTTGCTCCTTTTTCTTAATATATTCTACACCTCCAATCACCCTACTTTCGGTTTCCTACGCTCGGAGATTATTCGGCTCAGGTCCTTCATGCACTCGTCGCATATCGGGAACTTCATGGCCCTCAATTCGGTTATATTGTTGTCGCACGTCGCGCACTTGAACGCCGACCTGCTACTTGTCAGCTCTTTAATGGTTATGTAGCCGTCAGTTGTGTAGTCGTCAATTGCTTTTACCATATCCAAATACCTCCTACTACGGCAATGAAAAATGCGTCTATGAACGTAGCGAACAGGACTGCGAAACCCCTGTCCGAGATCGGGAAATAGAAACTGCTACCGTCCCTCGTCCACGCCCAAATCTGCGTGACAAGGACGAAGATGATGATGGCTGTCACTGGCCAAGAAAGTGTGATTGTCATTTTACGGATCTCCCTTGCCCGAAGGCTGTGATTTCGTAGTCGGTATAGCACCAGCTTTGCGGCGGTGTGTTTATGCCAAAGTCTAGCAGCGTGAGCCGCCTGTCAAACTTTACCGTCTTCTCGACGCCCCATCCACAAATCGTCTTGCGGTTGCCCTGGTAGGCGTTCAGATCTTCTGCAGGCACGCAGCCGGCGTCGAGGATTTTCTTGTGGTATGCGTCGGCTTTTGTCCAGTCAACATTCTGGAATCGCTTTGTTCCGGCCCAGGTGAAATATCCTGTGACGCGGCAAACTGGTGCCGTTTCGTAAATGAAAATCTTCATGAGCGGGTAGTAGATTTTCGGAAAAGACTTGCGGAATTCGATTGTCTTTTTCCCGGAATAAATCAGCGTGGCCCACTTCGGATGGATTGCGAGAACGATGTTCATGGTTCCACCAGAGGGTTGTTAAGAACGATTTTCTCGGTATCTAACGCCAACTTGATTTTTATCATATCGGCGTTACTGCATTTGCGGCTGTGTGTTTGTCCGGCAAAGTGGAGTACATAGCCATTTTCCGTTTTTTCGATTGTAGTCACGTTGTCAATGTTTATGTAATTTTCACCAATTTTTACAAAGTTCATGTTGTGTCTCCTGTTATTATCTCGGATGGCGGGAGTCGAACCCGCAACCTTCGGCACCTTCTTCCCGCGTGTAACCGTTTAACACCTTCTTTCATCGGAGTCGAACCGATATTCGGGTATAGCCGCGCTTTAACCAATTAAGCTACATCCGATGTGGTTTTAGGTTTCGTCCACCAGCTGCTTGATGCGCTTGCCGAGAATTTCCTTTTGGTCCTTTAGTCCGGCGATTTGGGCTTTCAGGAAAGAAACTTCGTCGAGGGCGTCGTTCTCGATGGCTTCAAGTTCCTTCGTCTTGCGGTTAATTTTGTCGTAGATGGTGTCGCGTTCGATAGCCAGCTTTATGATTTTCTCGCTGGGTGAGTCTTTGCGTGTTTCTAATCTTTCGAGGATTTCCTTGAGAAATTCTGGGAGCTTGTTTGTTTCGTTATTGTTATCCATTTGTCTGTTCCTTTGCGCTATGCGCGGATGGTCCTCAAGCCGTTGCTGGCAAGGCGCTTGTTGATGAGTTTGATTTGGTAAGGCTTTCTATGTTTGGTGCCGTTGACGACGCTTGCGATGTCGTTTTTGGGCGAAACGGGTGTCCACCCGAAAATCATTGCTCTGCGCTGAGCGCGGTTCGTGGTTGTTAGACATTTGTTTGTTCCTTTGCTTTTTCAGCGTTTATTTGTTTATCTGCATTTGTCCTTGGTGAATCTTGGGTTGACGCCGTATGTCTTGCAGGCAAGGCAAATCGGCTTTTGGTTCTTGTCCGTTGTGCACCACTTGCGGAATCCGCATAGGTGGCAAACGACGTATGTTTTATTTTTGGCGTTCTCCATTGGTTTTTGCATTCTCCGGGTGTTTCGGCAAGTACATCCAGTGCGTTACGTCGTCGATGCTTAAATAGTCGTGACCGTTGAACCATTGCTTTACGGAGCCTCCCTGAAGCGTCCTGCTGACGACCATCATTACGTCGTAGCCAGGATTTGCGGAATCCTCGTAATTGCAGCAAAGAACGTACTGGTCTTCTTCAGGAAGGCATTCGTCAATGTGGTGCCATCTTTCCGCATTCTCGCTGAGCACCTTGAGCGCGCGGTTTTCGTTCTTGAGGGCTTTGTATTCTTCGACGGTTATCTGCATGTAGAGCGGTTGCGGACCGTGTGTGTGCAAGTGGTGTGATTGCATAGCCATTAGTTGTCCTCCTTCTCCCAGCATTTTTCGTATTTCTTCGATCCTGGATGGTTCTTGTGGTAGCGCAAGCGGGCCTTGAGACGGATTTCTTCGATGTGCTTGTCTCGCCACCTGATGTAGTTGATGCGCATGCGAGACTTCCTGTCGGCCTTTGCGGCCGTTGCGACCTCTGACGAATCGTCGTTTTTGGCTGCATCGGCGACTCGCTGCATCGATTCGAGAGTCCTTTTGCGGGCTTCGGCCATGATGTTTATCTTAGCCATGATATCGTCCCCAATACGACAGATCCGATGCCGAGAAGGATGGAGCACGCGATGAACATGGTGGCCACGATGGCCACGAACCACATCCAAATGTTAACCAGCTGCCTTTTCAAGTTTTTTGCGTTCATTGGTTGCCTTTTTCATTGTCGCCGGGCTTTATTTAGAAGTTGATGACGCCGTTCTTTCGTGCAGTGTAGAGCTTTACGAAGAAACTCCTGAGCCTGCGCATCTGAGCCTTGGAATCTTCCAGGGCAGTGTGCTTAGCGACGTTGCCTTCGTCCGCCTTGATTACCGGGAACAGGTTCTTGATGGTCCGATAGTCATATTGATTCCAGAAGAACCACGGAAAGGAATAACCGAAAGTCCGCATGAAGTATTGCAGAATCGGAAAGTCAAAATCCAGGCCGCAGGCCTACACGCGGAATTCGTCATTCTTGCCCGTGCTGAAATTCTTCAGGAACCACTGTTTGAATTCTCCAAGGCCTTCTGCCGGATCAGTTTTGCCGCCGAAAGCTTCGGCGCGTGCTTCTGGATACTGCCTTTGCCACCAGTCCATAGTGCTGGCGTCATCGGTGAGCCCGGCATCTGCCTGCTTGTCGATGGCGAAACGGCGGTAGAATTCCACCTGGTTGCCGTCCTTGTCGAAGCCGAAGGCCCCGAGGCTCAATACCTTGCATCCGGGCTTCTGGCCCGTGGTTTCAATATCAATCATCAATTCGTTAGTCATCGCTGTTTTCCTCCTCGTTTTCAAGATCGTCATCGTCGTCTTCGGATTTGTTCTTTGTGCGTTCTTCGTCCTGGCGCTTGATTTCGTCTTCGACTTCGTCGTCCACGGGTTCGGCTTCCTTCGGGTCGCCGTAAGTGATGATGGAGTACATCTTCCGTAGAATATCGATATCGTAGGTTCTCTCGAGGATGTGTTCAACGCTGCCGAGAACAGCGTCGTGGATGTCGCAAGGCCTGACCTGATTGTCGATGTCGGAAAGGCCTGCGCAGCGGTTTTCGTCGTTCTTGATTCCGAGAATGTCATACTGCGATTCGTCGATTGTGTCATCAAGGTCGTAGCAGCAAAAGAGCAGCAGTGCAATCACGTCATCCTTGTCGCATTTCTGGAACTTTTCCGCAATGGCTTTGCGGAGACGGTTTTTCGTCATGTCTTGTTTTGTTTTACGGAACCGGAATTCCTTTCTTTCTTCTTCTTCTGCTGCTTCGCGTTCCTCTTCAGTTTCTTCGTGGTAGTCGGGCAGGTCTCGCTTGTCAAAGTATTCGAACGTCTTGAGAGTAGCTGCATCGACAAGGACTCTCTTCTGGATGCCGGCTTCCTTGGCTTGCTTCTGTCCGCTGCTGTCATACTTGCCGATTTCATATTTGTCGGCTTCGTCCATGCAGTCTACGCCGTAACTGGAGAATTTTCCAATTCGTGCATTCTTGCCTTCTTCCTGGAGTTTCTTAACTTTGGCCTCTGCGGCCTTCTTGGCCTTACGGGCCCAGCAATTCGGATCGAGGCAGTAGGCCTTCGGTTCGTTCTCGAAAAGGTCCGCCTGGCATGCGCTGCACTTGTCGCATTTCAGGCAGGCTTCGTGCTCGAACGGTGCGCGGCTCAGGTCCTTGTGGTAACGGTCCAGAACTCCGTCGATGAAATACTTGTCCGTGCGGTAGCAGCTTTCGAGCTCGCGCTTGAAGACGTTGTCCGGGAGGTCGGCAATCTTTGCGGCCAGTGCAAGTTCGATTACGCCTTCCTTGACCTTCTTCAGGACTTTTTCGCCAGCGTCCGCGAGCTTCTTGCGGACCAGTACCCAGCGCAACGTGCGCCCGAAATGCTTTGCGATGGCGGCGGGCGTCTTTTTGCTGTTGGAAAGGCTCTTCACGGCCATGCATTCTTCGTATGGCGTCATGTCCATTCGCGTCACGTTTTCGGAAAGCGGGATTTCATCGAAACCTTCGGTGTCCTTGCTTACCACGTGGCACGGGACCTTCTTCAGCTTGAGCTGCTTTGCGGCCGCAAGCCTGCGGAAACCAGCGATGACGCGATAGTAAGTAGCCATGCCGACGTCTTGCGTGACGGTGATGGGGTTGATGATGCCGTGCGCCTGGATCGAGCTGACGAGATCTTCGATGTCGTTGACTTTGCGGACGTTGTCGCCATTGCCGAGAATTTTGTCTACGTCGATGGTGCGGAAGCTGTACGAACGTTCTTCAGACTTCGTGGCGTCCTGCTTTGTGGCCTTCACGGCGTCGGGGGTGGCCTTGGCCTTTGCCGCGGCCTTCGCGTCCTTGACGCTCGCCGTCGTGCTTTTCTTGGGTTGTGTTTTTTTAGTCATGATGATGCCTTGTAGTTGTGTGAATTTTTTGTCGAGTTCCTTGTTTTCTTCGAAAGCCTTTTTCCCGGGGAACGGGATGCCGTGTCTGATGCAGAACATCATGCATGCCCGGTACGTTCGCCCGTGAGGCTGTCGACCAGCCCGAAGCGCTGCGACGTCGCTGTTCATCCACGGTCTTGAATTTTTCATCTGCTGAAGTTTCCGTTCGTATTTATGCCGTAATGGATTCGAGTTCGCCGTGACGTATCAGTTCAGACTTGAGAAGCGCGAGCACGTTCAGGTAGTCCGGTTTCGTTATGCGGTAAGTGTTTACGCGCTGCTGTATCCACATCGGTGCGACTCCGGTTATAGTGATTTGCTTGACGCGGGTACCGTCGTCTTCGACTGTGAGGCGATAACGTTTTCCGACGGGATTTTTGGCGATAATTACGGTCATGCTTCCCTCCATTCGGGCGGGTATTTGAGTGGTTCGTCCCCGTAGAGTTTCTTGTTGGTGCACGGCTCGGGGCAGCGGTGCACGTCGTAATTGAATGCCAGGAGTCGCGTCATCTTGCGCTTGAACTCCGCGATTTCGCCGATGGTGGCTTCCGGGTCGCGGCGTCGGATCAGGCGGAAGAAATTCCTCGTCTCGCCGAGTTTCTCGCAGAGCTTTTCGAAAGCGAGATAGAAGTTGTGGCGCTTGATGGCCTTCTGCATCATTTCGGGCGTGACCGTGCGGTTCTTCCAGATATCCTTGCGCTTTCCCATGGCGGGCCTCCTTTGGGCGGTCAGCGGGCGGTGCCTGCGGGCGAGAGCGCCTGAGCCTCGGTGAACTTGACCGTGGCGTGGTCGTGCGCCCATGCGTACTTGAACGCATCTTCCATCGTCATTACACCGAGCGGCTCATACTGGCCCTGGGCGTTCTTTATTTCCGTGTAGAACAGTTTCTTCATGGTTGCCTCCATCAGAACGGTAAATCGTCTTCTTCCTGCAGGGTGCCCTGCTGCATTGCGGCTGCGGTGTCTTCGGCGGCGGCATCCTTGTCGCTGCGCTTCTTCTGCACCAGTTCAATCTTGCTGCAGTTCAGCACCTTTTCGCGGTGCTGGATGCCGTCGTTGTCAATCCACTCGTTGTTTTCCATGCGGCCCATCACGCACACCTTGTCGCCTTGGCCAAGGTGGGTCTTGCGGATGTAATTCGCGCTGCCCCAGATAACCACGTTGTGCCAGTCGGTAGTGCGCGAGCCGTCCTCGTTCTTGTAATCGCGGTCCACGGCGATGCTGAAGCGGGTGCGCTCCTTGCCGCTCGGGAGAGTGGTGATTTCGGGGTTCTTGGCGAGTCGCCCGATAAATACGCATACGTTCGTCGACATTTATCCTCCAATAAGATTCGTCGCAAGTTCGTTGATGATTGTGTCCGCCTCGTTCTCGACGGCCTTGCGGTCAACCGGCGGCAAGATGCGCTTGCCTGCGGCGATAAGCGGGCGGTAGATGTTTGCGAGCTGCCTGAATGCCGGCAGCGTGCGCAGGTCGGCATCCTGCTTTTTCGGGAGCCACGAGTTGGGCACGTGCTGGCTGCTGCTGTAGCCGATAGTGCGGTGCCTGCAGCAGTATTCCAGGTCGCCGATGGTCGCGGCGTGCGGGTACATGCCGATATCGTTGTGGTAGTCGTGCGTGTCCTCGAAGAGCCTGCGCAGCTGTGCCGTGCAGCAGGGGAGCGCGTCGATGCTCTTGACCGTGAAGAAGAGTTCCTCGCCATCGATCTTGGGCGCACCGTACTTCACGCGGTCGATTTTCACCAGCGCCTCGATGACCTGCAGCCTGAGCGCCTTGGCGAGCGTGTTTACCTGTTCCTGGACGTTATCCATAAATTCTTTTTCTATTCTTTTGTTAGAGGTTAAAGGCATGATTATTGACAGCGTTATTACCGACATTGACAGTCCGGTGTTCTTTCAAGCAGAGTATGACGGGCATGAACTTTTCCTTTATAAAGACGGTGGGCATTACGTGATTTACGGTGTCAGCGAATCCGAGTATCTTGCGCTTTATCAGGACAGGGATCATGACTCCTGTCAGAGTCTGCTTGATGCGCATCGAAATGATTTTGAGGCTGGATGATATCGATTACGTTGTCTGCGGCAACATTCAATTTTCCCTTGTAGAACGGATAGTCGGTGCAGATGTAGGCGACTACAAAAAGGTCGTTATGCTTGCCAAGATTGCGGCGGATATTCTTGAAGCCCATCCGCTTCATGAAAGCTTTGGACTGTCTTGACAGAATCCAAGCGCAAATGCTTGTGATTAAACGGTTCATCCTATCCATTTGCGGCCTCGTTTGTGAACATGGACGTGCGGAGCCATTCGTTGCGGTCGTCGCTGTCCTTCTGCTTGAATGTGCGGCCGTCGCCGTTCGCGGCGCGTTTTTCTGCGGCCTTCTTGTTGATTTCTGCGGTTTCCAGGCGAACCTGACGCTCCTTGATCTTCTGGACTTCCTGCCACACCCAGTTGCCGTAGCGCAGCACTGCGGCGTGGTTCTTGTAACGCTTCTTGAGCTTCGGGTTGTTCTCCAGCGCGGAATCCAGAATTTCGATTGCTATCGAGAGGTCCTGCCCGTACACATCGCGGAGGTGGTGACCGTCGGCATCGGAAAGGAGCACGTTCTTGCAAGTGCCGTAGGGCTTCTTCTCGCCTTCGCCGAACAGGTCCGGGGAACGCTCGGGGAGCATTTCGGCATGGCTTGCCGTAGGCTTCTCAACCCTCTTAGGAGTGCCCACCGTGCGCCGGCTTTCCCTAGCCTTGCCTAAAGTTTTGGCAGATGTACCAGATTCCATTCGGGCGGCATTGCTGCCGTCGGCAACGTTCAGGGATCCCTCGCGAGCGTCCCCATTTGCCAAGGCCTTTTCGGCCTCTGAGGTGCGCATTGCGCTTTCAGCTATAGGTTGGTCGGTTGTTTCGTTTTCGAAAAATTCTGCGGCTCTTCGTGCGATACGTGATTGGTAATTGCGTGAGTTTTGATTCTGCTTTTCAAGCATCTTGGAGTGCGAACGGTTGTAGTATGAGCGAACAAAAGGGTCGGTGTTCGGGTCAAGACAGCCCGAGCAGCAGTCGATTACCATCTTCCTGCACCACGCGCCGAGCTGCGCGTCTGTCATGCCTTGAATGCGATTCGCCATTGCCGTCATATCGAAGCTCACGAATTGTGCGATTGAATTGCGTGTGCGAGCCATGCCATTACTGCTGCTCCTGAATTCTGGAATGCATTTCCTTTATGGCGTCAATAACGATTGATGTGTTCGATAAGGGTTCGAACTTCTTTGCTCGTTCCGCCTTTATGTCGGCAAACATGGCGTCCATCTCTGGCGGGAGTTTTACTTGAAGAAGTTTTGCCATTTTAACGTCCTTTTTGTCATAACAGAGTCGAATATAGATTCTCTGTTACAAAGAATTTTGTCTTTGCAACAGAGAATATAGTTTCTCATTTGGAGAAAGTCAATACTTTTTTTCTTTTTTTTGGAGAAAAATTTTCTTTATTTTATTGAATTGGTTATTTTTACGAATATGGACGAATCGGAAAACAAATTTTTACACAAAATCAATCTCGAAACTCTTAAAAAAGAGACCGGTAAAACGATTGAAGAAATTGCTAAACTCGTTGGAATAGGTCCGAAGGTTGTCTATAAATGGCAATATATGCATAAAGACGGTAGTAGACCCGACTTTAACGCCGTTGTCAAGTTGCTGCAGGCCGGCGCATCCGTCGAAACCCTCTTCGGCGTGGACTATGCCGACACCCACCGGCCCGCCCCCGAACCTGTATCGGCGGCTCCGTCTCCGGAATTCCTTAAAGCGCATCCTGAACTGCTCGAAGGCTTCCGCGAACAGCTTATGGAAGACCTGATGAAAAAAGGCCTCGTCCCCGAGGAAAAAGTCAAGGACATTGTCCGCCAGGAAATCGAACGCCTGCTCCCGTCCGCCAAACCCATCAACAAATTTTAGTTGTTACTTTTTGTCAGTTTGCTGACAAGATTAAAAGGTATATTATAAAAACGAACGAAATCTCTTTGCCAATGCCTTTTTTCTTCGACAGGAGAACGACGCCGTCATTGCAGGAAGTTGTCGATTCTCTTCAGGGATTTGATGGGATTGCAAAGAGGTTCCCTAAAATTCTTTCCGCTCTGCTCGACGCACCAATCAAGTCGGTCACGGTTGATGTCAACAAGATTGAAATCGGATCGCTTTACGATGACCTGGTTGTGAAGTTCGGCTTTGGCGGTTATGAATCACAAGGCTGTACCGTTCATTCTTTTCTTTGCGCTGCTGATTGCTGGCGGCATTATTGCTTACCGAGTTATTTCTCCTGGCGACGCTTCTTCGTCTCCTGTCATCAACTCGAACAATACGACAATCATAAACATGATATCAGCAGACGTGGGTAAGGATGCCGATGCCGTTCGCGAAATCATAGAGCGTGCCATCCCTCATTCGGATTCGATAAGGCTTGCAAAAGATTCGTACAAGATTTTCAACGCCTTCGGCGACAGCAGCGCGTTTAAATTTAACGACTTTCAGGATTACAACTTTCCCAAAGAAGTTGTAGACGCGTTCCCGAAGAATATCGACATTGATGCTGTCGATGAGCTGAAAGATTTTGAAAAGGTCGATGTGCAGATTCGTGCGGCCGACCTTGACTCCGTAAAGAGCGGGTGGGCTGCGAAAGTCCCGGCGGTTTCTGACCGTAGGATCAAAGTGAAGGTTGCTGACGGAGTCGACGTGACCAAGGTGCAGATTGGTGCAAACGTCAAGGCCGATATTACGGTCGTCTACAAGTCGAAAGAAGGCGGGCTGGTTCCTGGATACTGCGTAATCCGCAAAATCCACTGATCTTTTTTTGCTGACGACAAAAGCCCGGATTTCTCCGGGCTATATTTTTTTTGTGTGAGGTGCGAGTTACACGAACTGGACTTCCAGGCGCTTGCCCATGCTTTCGGCGATGCGCTTAAGCATCTTGACGCTCAGGTTCGCCTTCGGGTCTTCAAGGCGCTGGTAGGCTTGCTTGGTCATGCCCATTTCGCGGGCGACGGTTGCCTGTGGCACCTTGCCGCGAGCTGCGGCCACCTGGAGCGCGATAGCGAGTTCCGGGTCCACGTCGATGCGGTAGAGTCCCTTCTTCTCGTTGGCTTTTGTCTTGCATTCCGGCAGCGGGTCGCCGTCGAACACATCTTCGAGGGTAAGTTCCATCGCCTCGTTCGCCATTGCGAGCGCTTCTTCAAGGGTGTCGCCCTGCGTAAAGCACCCGTCCAGATCGGGGAAGCTTACGGAGTAGCCGCCGTCTTTTTCTTTGGTGAGTTTTGCAGTGTAGTACATCTTATACCTCGTCTTCTAATTGTTGTCTTCGTCTTGTGTACTTTTCAAAGAGAGGGGAGGGGCCTATTTCAGCCCCGCCTGCTTCTTTATCGACTTTGCGGTTCCGGGTTTCAAGGTTTCGTTCATTCCGTGCCCTGCCGGTATCGTGACCTTGTGTCCCTTGTCGTCAGCGTAGCGGAAGTGCGAACCCTTTGACCTGACTTGCCGGAATCCGTTCGACTCAAGAAGCTTTATCATCTCTTTCACTTTGATTTCCATGTCTATAATATACATTATATTTTTACTATTGTCAATATATATTTTGACAATTTTTATAATTTATTTCTTACAAAAAAAAAGATGCTGGGTATCTTACATCATCAGGATCTTGCGGATTGCTTCCAGGGCCTCTTCGGCGCTGATGCGGGCGGTAAAGCATTCAAGTAAAACTGCGTAGATGCGTCCAATCGTCTTCATGCCGTGCTTTTGCCTATCGTTTCGGTGTGTTTTTCTCAAATATAATACTTTTTATACAAGTTTTTATATTTTTTATGATAATTTTTATAAAAAATTTGTATTTTTTATAAAAGTTTTGTTATATTATATGCATGCCAAAGTTTAAAGTTAAAGAATTCGTGGCCCGCATAGGCATCACACAGAAGGAACTTGCCAAGAAGGTTGGCGTGAAGCCGGAGACCGTGTATAAATGGGCCGCAGGGACCAATACGCCGGTGTACGACGTCATCTACAAGCTCAAGAAAATGGGCGCTACCGATTACGAGCTTTTCGGCGAGACTTTTGCCGAGCAGGAGGATTTCTTCAAGAAACGGCTACTCAACGCGCACAACCGCTTCCTGGAAGAAATGGGGATAGCAACGAACTTAACCAAGGAAAAGGTATGAACGCTAAGGAAATGGAAGTCACATACTGCAAGGCAAGAATCACGTGCATCAAGTCGTTCAGGATTCTTATACGCGAGCATGTCAAACTGTCCGAGGAGGGCGAAAAACTCAAACTGTCCTACGAGCAGATTCACAAGCTGATGATTGCCGGATTGAAGAAGGTGGACGATGAACTTACCAGCGAACTCGAAAAATGGTCCACGAAACTTTCCGAAACGGAAACGCTTGAAATCGAGAATGCGGAATAGTCGATGGATCGTCCGCTTTTCTGCATCGTGGCGAGCCGCGCCGAGGCCCTGGCTGCAAAGCCCGACATGGGCAAGTACAGCCCCAAGGAACTCGCCGCCAAGGAGGGCGTTACGCCAAAGGCTGTCTACACCTGGGTGCGCGAAGGCCTGCCGGCGCTCCGTCACGGCGAAAAGGGCGACATCCAGATTTACTACCAGGATTACGTCCGTTGGATGATCGAGTGCGCCCGCCTGCCCGATTGCAAGGTCAAGGGCGTGCCCGTGTGGGCCTACTGGTTCGTCCGCGCCGAAGGCTGGAAAAGCCCGGTTTAATATGTAATTTATTTCTTACAAAATGAATAAAACGCCGTCGTTTTACAAAAATGATGTAAAATGTGGTTTTGTTTAAAATTGTAAAAAATGTATATTTGTCATATGGTTACAGATATTCACGCAAAAGCGCTAGATTACTTCATTGCTCACCAGAGCGAACTTGTCGAGAAGTATTGTGGAAAAGAGCTCTTGTTTCATGGCGATGAGCTTGTCGGTGCTTATGATTCTGTTGGCGAGGCTTATTCTGAAGGTGTAGGCATGTTTGGCGAGGGTAATTTCTCTCTTCAGACGTGTATTCCTGGCGAGGAGGCTTATACAGCGACGGTTTCTACTATGGGACTCATCGGATGAGTCTTTCGTTTACGATTACTTATAACGGGATAACCCACAGGATAAAGTCCGACGCTTTTGTTTCGAAACCAGGATCTGTAGACAAGGTTAAATTGAATGCTTTGTGGGATACTGGCGCTACGCAGTGTGTTATTTCTGAAAGTTTTGCTGAAAAAATTGGGCTGACTAAGATAAGTGAAGCAACCATGAATCACGCTGGTGGTTCTTCCAAGGTCAATGTTTACATTGCCGATATAGAACTGCTCAACAAGGTCATTGTCAGGAATGTCAAGCTGCTTTCGACAAAATCCATAAATGATTTCGATATGATTATCGGAATGAACGTGATTACCCTTGGAGATTTTTGCATAACTAATAAAGACCGGCGGACAGTCGTTTCGTTCAGGTATCCGTCCGAAAAGCAAATAGATTTTGTAAAAGAAGCGGAAGATGTCAAGGCGAAATACTACAGATCGCTTGGTCGAAATGCAAAGTGTCCCTGTAATTCCGGGAAAAAGGTTAAAGATTGCTGTGGTAAAGGCTTTGTGTGATTAAAGCACGGTTTCTTTCAACTCAGGTCGCCCTCGGCGGCCTTTCTTTTTGCCCGTAAAAATAACTTGTTACTTTTTCGCGTCCGCATCGCCTCGCCAAATCTATATTAACGGCATGGCAAAGAAAAACGAAAAAATATGGAAAGAAGCTGAGGCCGAGGCTAAGGCCGGCCCAACTTACCACATGCTAGAACAGGCGGATTTTGAAAAATTTATTCAAGAGACGCTCAAGGCGCAAGAAGCGTCCTTGAATGCAATGAAGATTGTGTCCAAGGCTATTTTCGGTTTTAGCGTTTAAAGCCCGTCGTGCCCGATAATAGTCACGATTTTCCCCTTGCCGGTCTTTGGATATGACCGGCTTTTAGTGTTTGCCAGATATTGCCTTGCGGCCATCTTTGCTTCGGCTTCGGTAATAGCCCTGTAAGCGACCACCGTCAATTCGAATTTTCCGATTTTCACGAGCGTTTCTACGCTCGGTTTTCTGATTGCGTCCATGACGCCTCCTTTGTGGATGTTGCTAAATGTAATTTTCCTCAAAAAAGAGAAAAAGAACCAAAAAGAGAAAAGTGGTATATTGCTGAATTTGTCCCTTTTTTAGTTGAAAATCCAGGTCTCCAACTGGTGTAAATCTAGGCTATTAGCGCTTCATTGTCAAGTAGTTTCATGCTCTTTTC
>NZ_FQYM01000023.1 GCF_900141705.1 Fibrobacter sp. UWP2 | reverse complement strand
GAAAAGAGCATGAAACTACTTGACAATGAAGCGCTAATAGCCTAGATTTACACCAGTTGGAGACCTGGATTTTCAACTAAAAAAGGGACAAATTCTATTCTCGGTGCGCACTTCTATGCAAGTGACAGGAATACTGCCGATAGCTGGTTCCAGTATTCCTTGGCCGACCAAAAAGGGGTGGAACGTTGGATGACGGAACACTACACCGAAAGCCAGGGCAGCGGTAACTACTGGCGTACGATTACGAATACGGGTGACCAGGCAAACCAGAACAAGCGCGATACCGTGAATGCCATGGACGTGGGTTACGAAATCCACCGCGCTATGGTCGTGGGCAACTTCAGCCAGTACACATGGTGGTACATTCGCCGCTGCTACGGCCTTATCATGGAAAAGGACTTTGGCAATAAGCTTCAGATTCCGTCCAACGAAATCGGCAAGGTCTCGAAGCGCGGCTACGTGATGAGCCAGTTCGCCCGCTTTATCCGCCCGGGTGCTGTGCGCGTGGGTGCAACGGCAAAGCCCGAGGCGAACCTGTTTGCGAGCGCCTACAAGAGCGCCGGTGGCGACTCCGTCATCGTTGTGCTCGTGAACCGCGATTACGGCAACGACAAGGAAGTGACCGTCAAGGTGCAGGGCGCCGATGTCCAGACCTTCCACATGTACACCACTAGCGAAACGAAGAACGCCAAGGACGAAGGCGAAGTCGAAGTCAAGAACGGCGAAGTGACTATCAAAATGCAATCTGGTGGCAACAACTTCAAGGATTGCATCGTGACGCTCGTGGGCGTGGGCACTCCGGCCAATCCTATTCCTCGCGAACCGTTCGGCGGCAAGGTCGCTGAAATTCCGGGCAAGATTGAAGCCGAGAACTTCGACATTCCGGGTACGGGCAAGGAAAACAAGACCTACAACGAGAACGATTCCGATAACCACGGAGACTCTGACTACCGCGAAGGAACCGGTGTCGATATCTACAAGAAGGCGACCGGCTACATTGTGGGTTACAACCAGGCTGGCGAATGGCTTGAATACACGGTGAACGTGAAGGAAGCGGGTGACTACACCTTCTTTGCCGCGGTTGCCTCCGCCAATGCGACCTCCGGTTTCAACATGACTCTCGATGGCAATGAACTCACGGGCGATATCTCTGTCCCGAAGAATGACGGCGAGGAGAACTACGACGACTACAACAAGGTGCAGAAGAATGTGTCGCTCACTGCCGGCCAGCACATCCTCCGCTTTACTGTGGTTGGCGACTGGATGGACGTGGACTACTTCACCTTCGTGAAGGGCAAGGACGCGACCGACCCCGAACCGATTGGCGGCACGACCGGCATTACGACTGCGGTCGGCGCTGTCCCGATGACCGAAACCGAGGCGTTCCGTCTGTTTGACATGAACGGCGGCTATATCGGCATAGTTCATGCAAACGGCGTGGGTGAACTCCGCTCAAATGCCTCCCGTCTTGTGAAACGCGGTGGCGTTTACTTGGCGAAGTCCCTCCGCGGAGGCCAGATGCACCGCATCTCGGTCGCGAAGTAAAAAACTCAAATTTTTTGAAAAAACGGCTACTCCTGTTGGAGGGCTGTTTTTTTTTGTTTTATAACATTTTCGTATGCAAATTATGGACGGATTGTCCATAGAAATTGCTGAAATTAGTGAAATTTTGCGGTTTTTGAGGGGTATTTTTAGGGTAGAACTTCTTTAAGGAAAGGGTTTGTTATGGCGTGTATCAGAAAAATTCTCGGCTTGGCCGCTATTTCGGCTTGTGCAGCTTTTGCGGCGCCGAACCCCAACTTCCACATTTACATTGCTTACGGGCAGTCCAACATGGCGGGTAATGGCGATATTGTGCCCTCCGAGGACCAGGACCAGTACAAGGACAAGTTCCTGATGCTCGCCTCGCATAACGCAAACGCGAGCCAGCGCAGCGGTAAGACGAACCAATCCATCAAGACCGGCGAATGGTATACCGCGATTCCCCCGATGTTCCATGCCTTTGAGAACCTCTCCCCGGCGGATTACTTCGGCCGCGCGATGGTCGATTCCCTCCCGGGTGTGACTGTGGGCATTATCCCGGTCGCTATCGGTGCGGTGAGTATCCGTGCCTTCGACAAGGACCAGTACGAAAGCTATTTCAAGGGCGACGGCAAGGACATCATGAACTGGGGCTGGCCCAAGGATTACGACAACAATCCTCCGGGACGCATCCTGGAACTCGCCAAGAAGGCTAAGGAAGTGGGCGTCATCAAGGGCTTCATCTTCCATCAGGGCGAAAGTGACGGCACTGATGCTAACTGGCGCAAGACCGTTTACAAGACCTACAAGGATATTATCGACGCGCTCGACCTCGACGAGAACGAGGTGCCGTTCGTTGCCGGCGAACTGCTGCAGGAAGGCAACAACTGCTGCTCAAGCAAAAATGGCGGCATTGCCCAGCTCAAGAACAACTTCAATAAGTTCGGGCTCGCCTCTTCGAAGGGCTTGCAGGGCAACGGCAAGGACCCGTACCACTTTGGTCGCGCGGGCGTGATTGAACTCGGCAAGCGCTACTGCTCCGAGATGCTCAAGCTGATTGACAAGACGATTGACCCGGATGCTCCTCCTGTAAACCTGGTGGACCCGAGCCAGTCTACGGTTCCTGACGAACCTCCTGAGGAATATGGCCCCTACACCGACCCGATTGCCATCCCGGGCAAGGTCGAAGCCGAAAACTACAACAAGGGCGGTGCCGGCAAGGCTTATAACGACCTGAACAAGGGGAACGAGGGCGGCAAGCTCCGCAAGGACGATGTGGACATTTACCAGCCGAACATGGGCATTGTCGTTGGCTACAACCAGAAGGGCGAATGGCTCAAGTACACCGTGAACGTGGCTGCTGACGGCGAATACGAGATTTCTGCCAATGTCGCTGGCGAAAACAGCACGGGCGGCTTTGTGCTCTACATGGATGACCAACAGATTGGTACCGAGATGGTGAATACGGGTAAAGGCTTCGAAACCTTCGAAGTTGTGAGCGGCGGCACAGCGACCCTCAAGGCGGGCGAGCACGAACTGAAGCTCGAGATTACCAATGACTGGGTCGACATCGACTATGTCGAGTTCAAGGCGAAGAGCGCCTCGGATTCCGGAAAAACGGCGATATTCGCCCAAAAACTGGACATGGGTATGACCGAAGCCGAATCCTCGTTCAGCGTTTTTGACCTCCAGGGCCACCAGGTGGCGTCTTTCAAGGCGAAAAACATGGCGGAAGCTGTGGACATGACCCGGAAAGGTGTGACGCAGAACATTGTCTTGGGAGGGGTATATTTTGTAGTTTCTAAGAAGAAAGGTAAACAACTCCAAATGCAAAAGGTGGTAGTCTATGAAAACTAGCGAGCTCTTTGTAGTAAAGCAGATTATCTTCTTTACGGCCGTAGCTGCCATTTTAGGCTTCATTTACGGTTAAATCATTTCCTTAATCGTTGAACTCAAAAGGTCCCGGCTGTCGCCGGGGCTTTTTTTCGCCTTTGGCGTGGTTTACGGTGTTGACAAAACATCCATAAAACGTTGTTCCGTGGGTGCGAAGTGGGGCGCCGTAGAAAATATTTTTAGGATACAAGGAGTTATATTATGGGATGTTTCAAAAAATTGGCGGGTGCCACGCTCGTTTTGGCGGGTCTTGCTGGCGCAGCAACAGTCAACAATCCGATTATGTATGTCGATAGCCCGGACCCCTCGATTGTCCGCGTTGACGACGCCTACTACATGGTGACGACGACCATGCACTTTGCCCCGGGCGTGCCCGTCTTCAAGAGCACGGATTTGGCCCAGTGGCGCACGGTGGGCTATGCCTACCAGACTCTCACCAACAACGACCAGCAAAACCTGAATGGCGGCAAGGACGCCTACGGTAAGGGCTCGTGGGCATCGAGCATCCGTTACCACAAGGGATTTTTCTACGTGCTGACCCCGTCTTACACTACGGGCAAGACTCACCTGTACAAGACCGCCGACGTGGAAAGCGGCCAGTGGTCCGAAGTCCAACTTCCGTTCTACCATGACCCCTCCCTGTTCTTCGATGACGACGGCACCGTGTGGGTGTTCTACGGCAGTGGCGACCAGATCAGCTACGTGCAGCTGAACGACGATGCAAGCGGCGTGAAGCAGGGCGGTAAGAGTGGCAAACTCGGTGGCGTGAGCGTCAACCAGGTGACCGGTACCAGCAACTACTATGTGCAGCAGGAAGGCTCGCACATGGAAAAGGTGAACGGCGAATACTACCTGTTCACGATTTCTTGGCCGGCGGGCAAGAGCCGTAGCGAAATTGTTTACCGTTCCAAGAGCCTGCTCTCTGGATTTAGCGGAAGGTACTTCCTTTCCGATAACGGTGTTGCGCAGGGCGGCATCTTCGATACTCCCGATGGCAAGTGGTATGCCCTCCTGTTCCGCGATTCCGGCCCGGTCGGCCGTATGTCGCACCTTGTCCCGATGGAATGGAAGGACGGTTGGCCGGTTCCTACCAGCGGAAGCAAGGCTCCCTCGACGATTGACTTGCCTGAAACCCCGCTCCCGGGCTATGGCATGGTCACCAGCGATGATTTTGAATCCAGCGAACTTGCTCTTGAATGGCAGTTCAACCACAATCCCGATAACAAGAACTGGAGCCTCTCTGCAAATCCGGGATTCTACCGCATTACAACGAGCCGCACCGATAGCCGCGTGGTGACTGCGAAGAACACCTTGACACAGCGTTCCTTTGGCCCCAAGAGTTCGGGCCGTACGCTTGTCGATGGTACCGGCATGAAGGATGGCGACATGGCTGGCCTCGTTGCCCTGCAAGATGACAAGGGCTTTGTGGCGCTTGCTAAAGATGGCGGTAGCTACAAGGTGGTGATGTACACCGGAAACAAGGACGGCGAAAGCCAAAAGGAAACCAAGGCAATTTCGGGTTCCAAGGTCTACCTGCGAATTGATTTCGACTTGCCGATTGACCGCGGTACTGCGTACTTCTACTACAGTACTGATGGCAACACCTGGACAAAGATCGGCAGCGACGTGAAGCTCAATTACGACCTCCACATGTTCGTGGGTGTCCGCTGGGGCCTCTTTAACATGGCTACCAAGCAGGCCGGCGGCTATGCGGACTTTGACTGGTTCAAGGTCGGTACCGACGTGAACGACGAAATCTACCTCGATGGTGCGGCTTCTGAACCTGTTCCGCAGACTCCGTTCTGCGCCGCAGGTGAAAACTGCCCCGCCGTTGCGCTCCCGGGCAAGATCGAGGCCGAAAACTTCGACGTGCCGGGCAAGGGCAAGGATGGTACATCTTACTACGATGGCGACTCCGAGAACCACGGCGACAGCGATTACCGCAATGGCACCGGCGTTGACCTCTACAAGAAAGCGACTGGCATCGTTGTGGGCTATAACAGCGAAGGCGATTGGCTGGAATACACCGTGAATGTGACAGAAGCAGGAGACTACACCATGTTTGCGGCTGTTGCGGCGGCGGGCTCCACGTCTAGCTTCAAGCTCTCTTTGGACGGCAAGGACATCACCGAAGAAATCGCGGTGCCGGCGGCAAGTTCCGGTGAAGACAATTACGATGACTATAACAAGGTGAAGTCCAATGTGACGCTCCCCGCGGGCGAACATGTGCTCCGTTTCACGGTTGTGGGCTCCTGGCTCGATATCGACTACTTCACCTTCGTGAAGGGCAAGGACGCTACGGATCCGGAACCCATTGGACCGACCAATCTTGTGAATCGCGGTGTCATGCTTGACATGAATAAAGCCCGCGATGCCCAGTACTTTGATTTGCAGGGCCATCGCCTAGAAAAGTCGGCAATTAAGAAGGCTGGTGTCTACCTGGTCAAGATCCCTGGTTTTGGCACCCGATTGGTCCGTGTTGAAAAAAGCCGATAAAAAGTCTCCATAATACCATATCCTCCTTGCCCCTCTGGTTTCCAGAGGGGCTTTTTTTTGCAAAAAGCGCAAAAAAACATTGACATTTTGTATACGGTTATTGATAAACAGTCCATGAAAACTCATGTGACCTCGGTGAAAAAAAGGTGATTATCAAATATTTTTGAGTATAGAACATTAACATGGTGGGATATATGTTTGGTAAAAACAAAGTTGCCGTTGCGCTGGCTTTGAGTGCTGCGTTCGCATACGCTGAAAATCCGCTTATCCAGACTTACTACTCTCCGGACCCGGCGCCTGTGGTGTTTGGCGATACGCTTTGCACCTATTCCGGCAACGACGAGGGCGGTAGCTTCTTCACGATGCACGGCTGGCGCGTCTCCTGCACCACGGATATGGTGAACTGGACCGACATGAACACCCTCATTTTGGAAGCGGGTGACTTTAACGGTTCTGCCAAGAAGAACGGCGACTGGGCTTCTCAATGCATTCGCCGCAATGACAAGTACTATTATTACGTGACCGTGGAATCCACCCGCGGAGGCCGCGCCATCAACGTGGGTGTGTCCGACAAGAAGGAAGGCCCCTTCAAGGATGCCTTGAACGGCAAGCACCTGGCGGGTCCCAACTGGGACTACATCGACCCCACCGTGTTTATTGACGACGATGGCCAGGCTTGGCTCTACTGGGGTAACCCGAAGCTTTATTACTGCCCCCTCAAGGAGAACATGATCGAATGCGCAAGCGAAATCAAGGTCTCCGATATGAGCACCTTTAACGGCAAGTATACCGAAGGCCCGTGGATTCACAAGCGCGGCAAGAAGTATTACATGATTTACGCCGCCGGTGGCATTCCCGAATCCATTGACTATTCCTGGAGCGATTCCCCGACGGGCCCCTGGACCTACAAGGGCGTCATTATGCCGAGTAGCGAACCGGGTTCCGCATTCACCGTCCACTCCGGCATTGTCGACTTTAAGGGCCGCAGCTTCTTCTTCTACCACAACCAGAAGAACGTGAAGGGCGGCGGCTACAGCCGTTCTACCGCCATCGAGGAATTCACCTGGAATGCCGACGGTACCATTCCCACAATCCGTGCCACCAACAATGGCGTTGTGAAGCCTATCAAGAACCTCGACCCGTTCGTGCGCGTGGAAGCCGAAACCAAGTCCTGGGTTGGCGGCATGACTGTCAATACGTCGGGTGGCTACACCATCATCGAGCATGTCGGTGCCGAATACGGCAATGTATTCCTCACCAAGATGAACAGCGGATTCTATACCAAGGTGCGCTCTGTTGACATGGGCGACGGTGCCGACCGCATTATCGTTTGCACCAGGGGTAACGGCGGTAAGCTTGAACTGCATGCCGGTTCCGAAAACGGCGCTCTCCTTGCATCCATGAATATCCCTTCAAGTTCTGCTTGGGAAGAACATACCTTCGATGTGGCCAATGCTGCCGGCGTCGACGACCTGTTCTTTGTGGTAAAGCAGGGCGGGTTTGATTTCGACTACTGGTACATGGAAAGCGAAAAGACAGCTGTTCCGCAGACGGCATACAACGATAAGCCGGCGACAATTCCGGGCAAAATCGAGGCCGAAAATTACGATGTGGGCGGCCATAACAAGGCCTTCTACGACAACGACCGCGAAAACCAGGGCAAGGTCTACCGTGAAGATGAAGTCGACGTGGTCGCTCTCGATGAATCCTGCACCACGGCGGGGCAATGCGAATTTGCCATCGGTTATACTCAAACTGGTGAATGGTTGGAATACACGGTGAATGTGACCGCTGCTGGGGATTACCCGCTGACAGCCCGCGTGGCTAGCGGCAGTAACGCTTCTTCGTTTATCCTCTCGGTTGACGACAAGGTGGTGTCAGATACCATCAAGGTCCCTGCGGGTGAAGATTGGGACACTTATTCTGAAGTTGAAGCGGGGAAGGTGACTCTTTCTGCCGGCGAACATGTTATCCGCTTGACCATCACTGGCGACTATGCCAACATTGATTGGATCAGGATTGGCGCCGACACGACAACCGCATTGAAGGACCGCGTGGCTTTCGGTGCGAATGCTGGCACGGGAATTGCAGCGGGTCTCATTAAGGTGTTCGATATGCAGGGCCGCTATATGGGGACAGTCCGTGTGGGTTACATGGCTAGGAGCGGATTGCCTGAAGTTTTGAGAATGTATGGGTATGATTCGGGTGTTTACTTTGTGCGTACGGTCGACGGTAAGAATCTAAAAATCAACACCGCAGAGTTTTAAAAAAAGAGGTTAGGAAGATGAACAAACTCGCAATAAGTGCCTTCGCCGTACTTGGACTTTGCCTGAATTCTGCTGCTGCGACGGAATTTTATGTTTCTCCGTCTGGAAATGACTCCAATGACGGTTCCAAAGCAAAGCCGTTCAAGACCCTTGAACAGGCGCAAAAGGCCGTGCGCGGCGTTAACGGAAGCATGACCGATGACATTGTTGTCTATCTCCGCGAAGGCACGTATGCCTTGAGCCAGACGCTTCGCCTAACAAATGCCGACGGCGGTAAGAATGGCCATTATGTACGTTGGCAGGCCTACCCGGGTGAAACCCCGCTTGTGACCGGCGGCATCCCCATCGTGGGTTGGGAAGTCTGCGACGAGGCCAATGGAATTTGGTGCGTGAAGGGCGTGGACGCCCGTTTTCGCCAGCTCTACATCAACAACAAGAAGGCCATTCGCGCCCGCCACCCGAACCTCAAAGCCGATGGTTCGCACAACTTCAACCGCCTTGCCAAGGTGGACTCGGCGGGTCGTGCTTTTGATGTCTACACCGACCAAATCAAGCAGCCCAAGAACGTCAAAAAAACCGAAATCCACCTAATGGTGGCCTGGGCTGACCAGATTCTCCGTTTAGATGAAATCAAGAACAACGGGAACGTATCGAAGATTATTCCGCAGGATCCCGAACGTACGCGCCTGTTTTACCGTAAGTACCCCATGCTTGGCACGGCGTTTATGAGCAACCCGCCCAAGCAGCAGGTCTATTACCTCGAAAACGACATTAACCTCCTGGATGTCGAGGGCGAATGGTTCCTCGACGAGACTACGAATACGCTTTACTACAAGCCGCGTTCGGGCGAGAACCTGAACACTGCCGTGACGGTCGCCCCGAACCTGGAAACCCTCGTTGAAATCACTGGCGAAAGCACCAAGAACAAGGTGGAAAACATCGGTTTCAAGGGAATTGTCTTTGCGCATACCAACTTCATGCGCCCGAGTGTTGACGGATTTTTGGATTTGCAGGCGGGTCAGTTCGCAGTGAACGTGGTGAACCGTGGCAACCTGAACTCCAACGAATTTATGTTGTGGCACCCGAATGCGGGCATGCAGGTGACTAACGCCAGCCGCTTGCAAATCGAGGAGAACGTGTTCACCATGATGGGTGGCACCGGTCTCGACTTGACTTCCGGTACCAACGATACCCGAGTGCAGGGCAACGTGTTCATGGAAATCGGCGGTTCCGGAATTTCCGTGGGCAAGTTCTCTCCGGATTCCTTGACCGAAATCCACAAGGGCTACAACCCCTCTGACAAGGACGAAATTAGCACCCGTGATACGCTCAAGTACAACCTGGTGACCAACGTGACCAACGAGTTCCAGGGCACCGTGGGCATTGCCGCGGGCTACCCCCGCTATGTGGTCATTGAAAATAACGAAGTCTCTTATACAAACTATTCGGGAATCTCGGTGGGTTTTGGTTGGACCAAGAACGAAACCGCCATGACCAATAACCACATCAACAAGAACGATATCCACCACATTTCGCGCTTGCTTTGCGATTCGGGCCCGATTTATACGCTTTCGAACCAGGGCACGGGAAGCGAAATCAAGTACAATTACCTCCATGACTTCGCTGCTTCGGAATGGTCGGATTACTGGATTTTGCCGATTTACTTGGATGAGGGTTCTAGCGGCTTTGCCGTGGAACACAACTCTTACAAGAACGCTCCCTCGGGTGTGGGGCAGAACCAGGCTGGGCACTTTACCGAGACGGACAACAAGGGCTTTAGCCAGGCGACCGCCGATGCCGCGGGCCTCCAGGGCGATTACAAGTCCATCAGGAACAAGACTGTGCCGACTCCGGACTTCTCTGGCGCATTTACGCAGGAACCCTTCAAGGCGGTCTTTGCCCTGCCGGGACAAATCGAGATGGAAGATTACGACCAGGGCGGCTCCGGAATCTCATATGCGGATAACGATCCCGAGAACCAGGGCAAGGTCTATCGCGAAGACGGCGTGGACGTGGTAGGCCTTGGCTGCAGCGATACGCTCAATACCGAAAACTGCAAAGGCTTCGCTGTCGGTTATACCAATGCTGGCGAATGGCTTGAATTCTCGATTAATGTGGTGACTTCCGCCGAATTCCTGTTCCGTGCCCATGTGGCCAGTGGACTTGCCGGCAGTTCCTTTATGCTGTATATCGATGGCGACGCCGTAACCGATACTATCGCCATCCCCGCCGGCGAAGACTGGAATGCCTACGGCGATGTGGACGGCAAGACCGCGAAAATCGAAAAGGGCGAGCACGTTTTGCGCGTCAAGATTACCGGAAGTTACGCAAACGTGGACTGGATTAAGTTCGCCTTGACCGAAGATGAACTGATGGGCTTCCACCCGCGTGGAGTTGCCAAGGCAAATACGCTTGACCTGCGTGCCCTCGAAATGGGTGACCGCGTTCAGTACTTTGACCTCAAGGGAAACCGCGTGAACAAGGCCGCCTTGCGTCCGGGAGTTTACATGGTGAAGACCCCGAGCGGAAAATTCTTGAAAAGAGTTGAAAAATAAAGTAGGGAAAAGGAGCAAAAAATGAAAAAGATGTTTGGATTCAGCAGTATCGCGGTCTTGGCGTTGGGATTCGCCGTTGCCGCCAACGCTCAGACCGGAGACGAGTGGAATGGCAATCCCAAGACATTCACGGTTAACACACTTAATCCGCACGTGACGTCTATGCCGTACACCTCGCTTGACGAGGCTCTCAAGGGCGACCGTCATGCGTCCCCCCTGTACCAGACCCTTTCGGGTACCTGGAAATTCTATTGGGTCGACAAGCCCTCCAAGCGTCACGGGACCTTCTTCCAAGACAACTTTGACGCGTCTGGCTGGGACGACATCCCGGTTCCCTCCAGTTGGCAGCTCCAGGGCTACGGCAAGCCCATTTATTCCAACGTGGTTTATCCGTGGGCTGCAAGCGACAACATTAAACAACCGGCGGCGCCCACCAACTATAACCCCGTGGGCCATTACCGCCGTAACTTTACGGTGCCCAAGGACTGGGACGGCAAGGAAATTCGCTTGCACTTCGAGGGCGTGGAATCCGCCTACTACGTTTGGGTGAACGGCAAGTTTGTCGGTTATTCCGAAAACACCTTTACCGACCACGAATTTAATATTACAGACAAACTTCGCTCCGGCGAAAACAATATATCAGTCCAGGTGTTCCGTTGGTGCGATGGCTCTTGGATGGAAGACCAGGACTTTATTAGGCTTGCCGGTATTTATCGTGACGCCTACATTTATGCGCTCCCCAAGGTCCATATTCAGGACTTCTTTGTTCACTCTTCTGTGACTTCCGATTACAAAAACGGCGACCTTTCGCTGTCTGCATGGGTCCAGAACACTTCAACGGCTGCCGCTTCCGACTACACCTTGGAAGTATCCCTTTATGACGAGGGCGGCTCGCAAGTGATTTCTACCCAAAAGGCTTCAGTAGGCTCTCTTGCCAGCGGCAAGGAAAACGAAGTCAAATTTGCTTCGACAGTTGTATCTGGAGCAAAGCTCTGGTCTGCCGAAAGCCCGAACCTCTATACCATAGTCCTTGCCCTTAAGGACGGCAGCGGCAAGGTGGTGCAGTACGAATCCAACAGGATTGGTTTCCGCAAGGTGGAAATCAAGAATGATGGTGGCGAAAATCGGTACATGATCAACAACAAACCGGTCAAGTTCCTTGGCGTGAACCGCCACGAAATGGACCCGGATCGTGGCCGTGCCCTGACATACGAACGTATGGAAGCCGACGTGATTTTGATGAAGCAGTTCAACATCAACGCCCTCCGTACTTCGCACTACCCTAACAACCCTTACATGTACGAACTTTGCGACAAGTACGGCATTTACGTGCTTGACGAAACGAACCTGGAAACTCACGGTGCAAATAACGAGATTCCGAAGAACGACGACAACTGGCGCCCGGCCTCTATTGAACGCATTTCTTCCATGATTCAGCGTGACAAGAACCACCCCTCCGTAGTGGTGTGGTCGCTGGGTAACGAAGCCGGCAACGGTAACGTGTTCAAGTCCATGCACGAATACGCCATGTCGAACGACCCCTCCCGCCCGGTACACTACGAGGGCGACAACGGCAATGCCGACGTCACGAGTTGCATGTACTGCGGTCCCGACTGGGGCGGCGGCTGGGGCGACGGCAAGCCCTTCATGCTTTGCGAATACGAACACGCCATGGGTAACTCCGTGGGTGAACTCCGTGAATACGTAGATAACTTCTATGCGCAAAAACGCTCCTTCGGCGGCTTCATCTGGGACTTCATTGACCAGGGCCTCCGCCGTGACGGCACCAGGTTCTTCAACTTTGGTGGCCTTTGGGGCGACCGCCCCAATGACGACAACTTCTGCGCGAACGGCCTCGTGTTCCCCGACCGTGTTCCGCAGCCGGAACTCTACGAAGTTAAGCACCAGTACAGCCCCATCAAGATTTCTGCACCCAACATCGCCTCGAGCAAGGTGGTGATTGAAAACCGCTACAACTTTAGCAAGGTGAGCGAGCAGACCGATGGCGTGTGGACCGTTCTCGAAGATGGCAAGCCTGTTGCGACCGGCGCTATTTCTGCCTCGGACCTTGGGATAGACGCGCTCAGCAAAAAGGAAATCACGATCCCCTATAAGATTCCTTCTCTCAGGGAAGGCTCCGAATATTACTTGGATATTTCTTTCAAGACCAAGAAGAAGGAACTCTGGGCTGATGCCGGCCATATTATTGCAAGGAACCAGTTCAAGCTTTCTCCGGCGAACAATCTCCCGGCAAAGATCGACGTCTCTAGCCTCCCGAACCAAAAGGTCTCCGAGGGGAACGGGTCCGTGACGGTTGATGGTTCCGATTTCTCAGTCCGCGTGAATACGGCGAACGGTGCCATTGAAAACTACACCTTGGGTGGAGTCGCGATTATCAAGGAGGGTGCCATTCCCAACTTCTGGCGCGCTCCCAACGACAACGACAAGGCGAACAGTTATACGAGCCGTGATGGCAGCTGGCGTTATGCTGGTAGTAAGAGGACGGTGAAGTCTTCCAAGGTTACCAAGACGAGCGACAAGGCTACCAAGATTGATTTTGAATTTGGTATCGCTTCGGGCAATTCCAGCATGAAGGTTTCCTACACCATCTATGGTTCCGGCGACATTATCGTGGATTACACCCTTTACCCGGATGCCGGCGCCTCCGCCGAGATTCCGGAAATCGGCGAACTCTTTACCATCCCCGGCGGTTTCGAAAAGATTTCTTGGTACGGCAAGGGCCCCAAGGAAAACTACGTGGGTCGTAACGAAGGTAGCTACTTTGGCGTTTACACCAATGTTGTGGACTCCATGTTCGTGCCCTATATGGAAAACGGCGAGACCGGCCAGCACACCAACGTGAAGTGGATGGCCCTCACCAACTCTACGGGCAAGGGCATTATGTTCGTGGGAAGCCCCTACATGGAATTCAATGCGCTGCATTATACCCCGGAACAGTTGACCGATGTCAAACTCCCCTGGGATTTGAAGCGTGACAAGGACATTACGCTCCGCATCGCCCTTCAGCAGATGGGCCTTGGCGGCATCAATACTTGGGGCGCCCAGCCTTTGGACAAGTACAAGATGTTCACCAAGAACAAAACCTATAGCCACAAGTTCCGCATCACTCCAGTGCGCGGCCTTATGGAAGACATGACCCCGCTTGCCAATCTCGGTTTCGATAACTTGCAGACGTCGACCACGACCGCCCCGTATCCGGAGCTTGAATTTGGCGAGGTCAAGCAGGAGGCCTTTGCGGCTAACGTCGTACCGGGCCAAATTGAGATGGAAAACTTTGACAAGGGTGGCGACGGCCTCTCGTACCATGACGACGACATGGCGAACCAGGGCGCCGTGTACCGCGACGAGGAAGTCGACGTGGTCGGCTTGGGCTGCGATGACGGCAACAAGAATTGCAAGGGCTACGCCATTGGCTATACAAACGTGGGCGAGTGGATGGAATACACCATCGACGTGAAGGAAGCAGGCGATTACCTGTTCCGCGCCAACGTGGCCAGCGGACTGGAGGGTAGTTCCTTCAAGCTCTACATCGATGGCAAGGCAGTGACCGACGAAGTCGCCATCCCTGCCGGAGAGGACTGGGATACGTACGGAACCGTCGATGGAAAGGTTGGCGCGATTACCAAGGGTACGCATGTGCTCAAGGTTGAAATCACGGGAGCCTATGCGAATATCGACTGGATTCGCTTGGGCATTACCGAAGCGACCCTACCTATTACGGAACAGCATTTCCAAGTGAGTATGCCCAAGGATCAAAAGTTCTTCGTGTTCAATCTCATGGGCAAGCTTGTCGCCTCTATGCAGGCAATGGACTTGAACCAGGTTCGTACCGAGCTTTTGAACATGAACATCCAAGCGGGAGCCTACATGGTGCGCTCGGCTAACGGTTCTGTCAAGCAGATGATCCGCATAAGAAAATAAAATAGGATTGCCGCACTATGGGGGTGGTGCGGCTTTTTTTTAGAGGGTTCAATGATGAACAAGTTGATTCGCTTTGGCGCCGCTTTTGCGCTGACTTTCACGGCGCTGGCTGTTTCGGCGGTTTTTGCCGCTCCTGAATCTTCGCATGTGCTGTGGTATAACAGTGATGCCGGCAACACCTTTACCGACGCGCTTCCCATTGGCAACGGCTATATGGGCGGTATGGTTTACGGCGGTGTCTCCAAGGATGTCATCAACTTGAACGAGGGTACCGTTTGGAACAGCGGCCCTGGTAACAACAATAAGTCCGATGGCGCAAGCAAACTCTCGGCTATTCGTCAGGCCCTTTTCTCGGGTAACTACTCCCAGGCGGAATCGCTTACGGGTTCGCTTGCCACATATGACATTGCGGCGTTCCAGCCGGTGGGCGACCTCGTGCTGAACGTGGGTCACACGGGTACGGATTACCGCCGTGAATTGGACCTAAATACGGCCATGGCGAAAACGACCTACAAGTCGGGCGGAGTCACCTATACGCGTGAATACTTTGCGAACTATCCTGACAAAGTCATCGTGGTCCATCTCTCGGCAAGCGAAAATGGCAAGGTCTCTTTTAGCGCCAGCCTCACCACGCCTCATAAAAATAACAGGGTCTCGAATTCGGGTAGCAATACCCTTGTGATGGACGGGACGGTCAATTCCATCAAGTTCCAGGTACGGTTTGTAGTCTCTGCCGATGGCGGAACTGTTTCGGCGGGTAATGGTTCCGTGAACGTGTCGGGAGCCAACTCGGCGACCATCGTCCTGAATATCGCGACGAACTTCAAGACCTTCGAGGACATCTCTGCCGATCCGGGTTCCCTCACGACGGCGACCATCGCGGCAGCAAGCAAAAAGACCTATGAACAGCTCAAGGAATCCCACCTCAAGGACTACCAGGAAATTTTCAACCGCGTGCGCCTTGACCTGGGCACTCCGGCGAACAACGCCGGCGACGTGACCACGAGCCGTGTCAAGAACTTCAATTCGACCGATGACCCCTCTTTTGTGGAACTCTATTACCAGTTTGGTCGTTACTTGCTGATTTCTTGCTCGCGTCCGGGTGGACAGCCGGCGAACTTGCAGGGCATTTGGAACCGTGATACGTCTCCCATGTGGGGAAGCAAGTACACCACCAACATCAACCTCGAAATGAACTACTGGATGGTGGAATCTGCCAACTTGCAGGAATGTTCTATGCCGCTCTTTGAAAAGATCAAGGGCCTCATGGTGCAGGGCGCCAAGACCGCCAAGAGCAACTGGGGTGCGGACCGCGGTTGGGTGGTCCACCACAATACCGACCTTTGGAACCGTACGGGTCCGGTGGACGGCTCGTGGGGCGTGTGGCCCTCTGGTGCGGGCTGGCTCAGTACGCACATTTGGGAACACTACCTGTTTACGCAAGACAAGACGTTCCTCAGGAATAACTACAGTGCTTTGAAGGGTGCCGCCGAATTCTTCTTGGCTACCTTGGTCGAGGAGCCCAAAAGCGGTAACAAGTATCTGGTGACTGCACCGAGCGATTCCCCGGAGAACACTCATGGTGGGTTCAATGTTTGTTTTGGCCCCACAATGGACAACCAGATTATTCGCGACGTGTTCAACTACACCATGGAAGCGGCGAAGATTCTGGGTACTGACGAAGATTTGCAGGGCGAAATCGCGGCTGCAGTCAAGCGCCTGCCTCCCAACAAGGTGGGTAAATACGGCCAGCTTATGGAATGGTTCGAGGACTGGGATGACCCGCGCAGCGACCATCGCCACGTTTCGCACTTGTACGGCCTTTTCCCGAGTTCGCAGATCTCGGTGGATGAGACGAAGGAATTCGCCGAGGCCGCCAAGACGACTTTGACGCAGCGCGGCGACCTGGCCACGGGCTGGTCCCTCGCTTGGAAAATCAACCTCTGGGCTCGCTTGCAGGATGGTGACCATGCCTACAAGTTGGTGCGCATGCTCTTGACTCCGGACCGCACCTACAACAACCTCTTTGACGCCCACCCGCCTTTCCAGATTGATGGCAACTTTGGCGCGGTCTCGGGTATCAACGAAATGCTCCTGCAGAGCCAGGGCGGCAAGATTCGCGTGCTCCCGGCACTCCCGTCCAAGTGGGCAAACGGCTCCATTTCGGGTATCCGTGCCCGCGGTGGCGTGGTGGTCGATTCCCTGGCATGGAAAGGCGGCAAGCTGGCCTACATCAAGCTCACCTCCGAAAACGGCGGCACCTTGAATGTGGAATATGCGGGCAAAAAGCTTTCCATCGCCACCAAGAGCGGTTCCAGCTGCGAACTGGACGGCAACCTCAAACTTTTGAACCAGCCTGTTGAGGCGACGGCGCTCCCCGCCAAGATCAATGCCGAGGAGTATGTCGAGATGTCGGGTGTTGAAATTGAGGATGACGCCGAGGGCAACACGAACATGGGCTGGATCAACGATGGTGATTACGCAATCTACTTTGTGAACTCCCCGGCAGCCGCCTCCTATACCCTCCGCGCTTCTGTAGGTTCCGCCGCCGAGAATGCGAGCAGCATCGTCGTGAAGGATTCCGCAGGCAAGGAACTTGCCACCCTCAAGGTGAACCCGACCACGGGTTGGAACGACTGGACGGTGTCGGAAGCCCAGATCGCCCTCCCGAAAGGCGAACAGAAACTCAAGTTCGAATTCGTGGGTGAGGACAATTTCCTCATGAACGTGGACTGGTTCGAGTTCACGAGCGATGGCATGACCATCGCTCCCGCGGGCTTTGCCCTGGACGCCGAGGCGTATCCGGTCAAGATTTTTGATGTCAACGGCAAGTATATGGGCAAAATGATGCTCAAAAACTGGCAGGATGCCCCAAATAAGCTAAAAACGCAAGGTTTCCGCCCAGGTCGCTATGTTGTTGTGGACAAAAAGTCCACAAAACTAGTAGTTGTACAGTAAAAAAACTGACCTTTGTAGGGTAATTTTATAGGTACAATCAAGGATTAAAGGGTATGAACAAGTTTGGATTTTCCGTCTTAGGAGTTGCACTGGCTGCACTCCCGGTCATGGCACAAAGCGACAATCTGGTGCTCACTCCTCCTATGGGGTGGAACAGCTGGAACGTGTTCCACGAAAACATCAACGAAAAGCAGATTCAGGAAATCGCCGATGCGATGGTCTCTTCCGGTTTGAAGGATGCAGGCTACATTTTCTTGAACCTGGACGACAACTGGATGGATACCAAGCGTGATGCCCAGGGCAACCTCCAGAACAACCCGAAGACTTTCCCGAGCGGCATGAAGGCCATGGCCGATTACGTGCATAATAAGGGCCTGAAGTTTGGCCTTTACGGCGACCGCGGTAAACGCACCTGCCACCACTACAATAGCAACTGGCAAAGCGAAAGCGGTTCCAATGGCCGCGAGGTACAGGACGCCAAGAAGCTCGCCGAATGGGGCGTGGACTACTGGAAGTACGATAACTGCGATTCCGATCCGAAAACCCAGGAAAAAGATTACACTGCCATGTCCAACGCTCTCCGCAATTCTGGACGCGATATCGTGTTCAGCATTTGCATGTGGGAATACAAGGACTGGATGCCTAAGATTGCTAACTTGTGGCGCACCACCTTCGATATCGGTCCCGAATGGATTTCCACCTCTTGGTACCGTGGCGTCTACGAAATTATTGACGCGAACAACAAGTACTGGCAGATTGCAAAGCCCGGTCATTGGAATGACCCGGACATGCTCGAAGTGGGCAATAGGGGCCTCTCTTACGAAGAACAGCGCTCCCAGATGACGATGTGGTCTATCATGGCGGCCCCCATCATGATCAGTTCCGACGTGCGCAACATGAGCAACGAGACCAAGGAATTGTACCTGAATAAGGACATGATTGCCATCAACCAGGACTCCCTGGGTGTTCAGGGTCACCGCATCTCTGATGTGAACGGCAAGCAGGTCTGGACCAAGCCCTTGAAGAATGGTGACCTTGCCGTGGCACTCCTCAACAACAACAACTCTACCCAGACGGTCGAATGCAACTTTGCAGACATCGGCGTAGAAGGCGAAGTGGAAGTTCGCGATGCCTGGAAAAAGAAGGATCTAGGCCTCCTATCCCGCATTTCCGCTGAACTCCCAGCTCACGGCTCTGCTCTCCTCCGCTTGGTTCTCAAGCCGATTCCCCGCGAACCGTTCAAGGGTAAACCTCTCGCCATCCCAGGCAAAATTGAGATGGAAGATTTCGATGTGAACGGCGTGGGCCAGGGCAATACCTCCTATAACGAATTGGATCCCGAAAACCATGGCGACAGCGACTATCGTCAGGGTACGGGTGTCGACCTTTACAAGAAGGCTACGGGCGTTATCGTCGGCTACAATCAGGCGGGCGAATGGCTCGAGTACACTGTGAATGTCGCTAAGACCGCTACCTTCACCATGTACGCAGCCGTGGCATCGGCCAACAGCACCTCGAGTTTCAAGCTCTCCATGGACGGCGAGGACATTACCGAAGAAATCGCTGTGCCTGCCGCCTCTGAGGGCGAAGACAACTACGACGATTACAACAAGGTAAGCGCCGATGTGAACCTGAAGGAAGGCGAACACATCCTCCGCTTCACGGTGACCGGCGACTGGATGGATATTGACTACATCAACTTCGTTGGTCAGGGCGAGAAGGACCCGGATCCGATTGGTGGCAAGGACGATACGACCACGACCATCGGTAGAGTTGCCTACCAGGTTGAGCTGGTCCCGCGTGTCTACGGCGTGTACGGGTTGAACGGCAAACTCATGGGGAAGGTCTCTGCGACCAGCGCCCAGGAAGTCAACCGCGCCGCCCGCAGCATGGCCCGTGACCAGGCGTTCTACGTGCGCCGTCTCAAATAAGTTAATAACTCCATAACCACACCCATCCTAAGCACCTCAAGTTCCGGCTTGAGGTGCTTTTTTTTGCGTTTGTTGACAATAGTCGCTTTGCGTTTTTCTCAAAGGTAAATGTTTTACCTTGGGGCAAAACTCCCATGCAATACCTTATTTTTTAATATGCTCGTCAAGCGCACTAGTCCACCATGGACAAACTGTCCAAGGAATTAGGCTGTTTGGGGGCGAATATGCTTCTTGGGGAATATATCTTTAAATTGCCGTAACTTGGTGTTCGTGGCAAGGAGTAAAAAATGTTTGGAATGTTTGGAAAGAGGCTCGCCTCCGTTTTAGCGATTGCCCTCATTTGCGGGTCGACCGCATTCGCTATTGAAAATATTCAGGTCAATGGGAAGTCGCGCTCCATGATCGTGTATGCCCCGTCGGGCCTCGAGAAGGGTCGCCCTCTCATTATACAGATGCATGGTATGAACCAGGATGCCCCCTACCAGCAGAATGCTGCCAAGTGGGAGTCCATTGCCGATACGGCCCGCTTTGTGGTCGTGTTCCCCAACGGCGAGAACAAGGCGTGGGACATCGGAGGCGACAAAGACATCAACTTCCTCAAGGCGATCATTGACGAGATGGAAAAGCGCTACGGGATCGACAGGAAGCGCGTCTACGTTTCGGGCTTCTCGATGGGCGGCATGATGAGTTACCACGTGGCAAACAAGATGGGCGACCAGATTGCGGCCATTGCGCCTGTGTCGGGTGGCGGCGGCGTGAACTCGCCCAAGCGTGCCATGCCGATTATGCACACGCACGGCACCACCGACGACGTGGTGAACTACAACAGCACCGTGAATACCCTCAAGAACTGGGTCAGTGCGCAGAAGTGCTCCTCCAACTCTCAGAAAATCAAGCCGTATCCGTCAACCAAACCGGGCTCTGCTGCGTCGCTCGAAATCTGGAGTGGCTGCACCGATGGCGTTGAAGTTCGCCTGCTGACGATTGACGGCAAGGGCCACTGGTATTCCATGGACGAGGCCGTGAGCGTCAACACGAGCGTCGAGATTTGGAATTTTGTGAAGAACTACTCGCTTGACGGTTCAAGCATTACGCCTCCGGTCATTGTGCCTACGAACCGCGACAGCATTTTTAACGGCGGCTTCGACTCCAGCGCGGTGGCCTGGGATTTGCAGTTGCATGGCGACGCGCAGGCGACTGGAACCGCAAAAGACGGTAAGTACCAGCTGGACATTACCGCCGTCGGTACGCAGAATTACCAGGTGCAGCTCATCCAGCACGACCTGCGCCTCGAAAAGGGCCAGTGGTACGAAATCAGTTTCGACGCGAGCGCGGGTGCTGCCCGTACGCTCGAGGTGAACGTGGAACAGCATAACGACCCGTGGGCATCTTACCTCACCGAAAAGCAGAATTTTGAACTCGGTACCACCGCGAAGACATTCACGTTCAAGTTCCAGATGACTGTGGCCACCGACACCAACAGCCGTTTGAGCTTCAACGCGGGCGCCGCCACGGGGACGCTCACGCTCGACAACGTGGTGCTCAAAAAGACTACGGAACCCGACGATCCGCCCGCAGCCATTGGCCTGCGTGCAGGCGTAAGCATGACCCGCCGCTACAACGTGTTCGACATGAACGGCGTCTATTTGGGCCGCGTCGAGGGCGTGAACTTGCAGGATGCCCATGCGCGGGCTCGCGGGCTTGCGAAGACGAGCGGTGCGTACTTGCTCAAGGCAATCAGGAACTGATACATAACACACTCCTAACAACAGAGCCCGAGGCATTTACGCCCCGGGCTCTTCTGTCGAGTGCGGGGTATAAAAAAGAGCCCCCGCATTCGCGGAGACTCTTACCACCGTAAGGTGGCGGTGTTGGGGGAGGTTATGAATCCTTTTGCCTTATAGCACAAATCCTTATGGCATGGTGAACTGCTTCAAGAAATTCCAGCCCATCTGGCCGTCGCCTTCAGCGTGCGAGCCGCCCTGGATGGTGCAGAGACCGACCTTGACGCCGCCTTCGCAGTCTTCGTACATCTGGCAACCGTTACCCGGCGTGTTCTGCTTGGGGCTGTCTTTGCAGCCGTTCATCTTGGCCCATTCCTTCATATTGTTGACTGCGCCCATGAAGGTAATCGGCTTGCCCTGAACAACCTGGGAGAGTCCGCCGTCGTACATCACGATATTGTCGCTAGTGCCGCGGAAGTTGAGAATCGGGAAGGGACGTGCCGGTTTGCACTTGCCTGCATCGACGATTTCCTTGGCGAGGTCGAATGCGGAAGGTGCCGCGGCTGCATAAATATCGGCCATGAAGCAGCCTGCATAGTTGGACATGCCTCCACCCATCGAGAATCCGGATGCATAGATGCGCTTCGGATCGACGCAAGCCTTTTCTTGGATTTCTGCAATAAAATGTTTGGAGAAAGTGACGTCGTCTTCATCAGTGCAGCAGGGACCGACGTTCCAAGCCTGGACACCGCCCATCATGCCTCCTGCGGGGGTTTTCCCACCGTTGGGTGCTGCTACGATTGCGCCGTCGGCAAGGGCTGCTTTTACGGTAGAAGAACCATCAGCGTTGCTGGAACTACCTCCAATCGGGTGGTAGTAAACGAGCAGAGGTGCCGGCTTGTCGCCCTTGTAACCGTTCGGGAACTTGATGTCGATTTTACGACCATCCACAGTGATGGATGTGCCGGCCTTCATAGTCTTGCCGGAACAGTCGACCACTTCCTCTTGCTTGGACGAGGAGGAAAGTGCCGCTTCGGAAGATGTCGGAGTTGCGCTTTCGCTGGACTTGGGTTCGACTATAGAAGAAGTTCCCGGACCGTCGTTGCCTCTTTCCATTTTAACTTGGACATCGGTTTCCACTTCCTGGGTCATTTGGTGGATGGTGCTCTTGTAGCCGTCCAATGCGAACTGGAATGCCGGGAGCGGGTCTCCCTCCTTGAGGAGTACGCCCTTGCCGCCGATGATGTAGTTTGTGGTCGCATTGTCGATGCTTATACGGATGAACTTGGGGGTTGCGCTCTGGTTTTTGGCCATGTCAAAGCTGGCGGAACCGAAAATGTTGTGCAAAGTACGCTGGTAGGTGACTTTGCCGAGGGCGTTGATCGCGTAAATCTTGAGCGTCTTCGCGTTCACGTTGTTTACGGAGAGAATGTTCCCGTCAAAAAAGACCTGGCTTGCGGAGGTAAACGACTCGTTGAGGCCCGTTTGTTCGTCGCTAATGCTGAATGCACCTTGCGCGTCTGTTTTTGCAGTTACAGATGCAAAATTGAATGATGATATTTGAACGTTGGCTAGGGCGCGCCCTGACCCTGCAGAGGTCACTTTTCCTGTTATACTCCAAGCAAATGCAATAGAACTGCATATTGCCACTCCTCCCGCAACAGCAGCCATCTTTGGAAAAGCCATTTTTACTCCTTTTTTGAGTTTTTCCGGTTTTTCCAAACTTCCCAACGCCTAACCCTAAACTTAGAAGCCGTGGGCTTTTCGATAATGTAAAAAAAAAGGCTGGCCATGGACAATTTATCCATGGCATTTTTGTAAAAAGAAATTAACAAAATATGTTGGAATGTGGATATGTTGGAACGTTCCAATCGTTACAAAAAGTTCCGTAAATTTGAAGTCCTTATGGACAATCTGTCCATGAAACGTTTCGGGGCTTTTGAGATATATGTGTTTTCCCAGGGTACTTTTATTGATGGTTTGTATGGGATACTAAGTGTAACCATAACAAAGGATGTGGATTATGAATCAGATGCTCTCAAAAGCACCCAAGGCATTGGCGCTAGTGTTCGCTGTTGCCTCTTTCTCTTTTGCTGGCCCTGGCCTTGCCGATGGCGCAGCAAAGTTCGTGGGTAACATTACCCAGTCTAACAATTCTCCTGGTGCTAATGACCAATTTACCCAGCTCTGGAACCAGGCTACCGCCGAAAACGGCTGTAAGTGGGGCTCTGTCGAAGGTACCCGCGGCCGCTACAACTGGGCTGGCTGCGATGCTGCCTACAACTGGGCAAAAAACAATGGCGGGCATTTCAAGTTCCATGCCCTGGTTTGGGGCTCCCAGTACCCGAACTGGCTTCCTGGCCTGAGTGTTGACGAGACCAAGAAGGCGATTACGGCTTGGTTCGACGCGGTCAAGGATCATTATCCGGATATCGAGATGATCGACGTGGTGAACGAGGCTATCCGTGGTGGAAACGGCAATTACCATTCGGGTTACAACAATACCAAGATTATCCAGGCTCTCGGTGGCGACAATGGTGACTACGCCTTTATCACGACGGCCTTCAAGATGGCCCGTGATCGTTGGCCGAATGCAATTCTCATTTATAACGATTACAACACCATCCAGTGGGATGTTGACGGCGGCATCAATCTTGTCAATACGATCAAGAAGAATGGGGCCCCCATCGATGGTTACGGCTTGCAGGCTCACGACTTGATGACCAATGGTGGTAATGGTGGCGGTACCGGTGGTGGTGGCGACTGCATGAATTACAATACCTTCACGAGCACTATGGAAAAAATCCATAGCAAGACGAACAATATCCCCATCTTCATTTCTGAGTACGACGTCCCGAGTACCGATGATGGTATTCAGAAACAGTGCGTCAGTGAACAGTTCAAGTACTGGATGGAAGATCCGCATGTGGCGGGAATCACCTTCTGGGGCTATATTTATGGCCAGACATGGTTGGATTGTAATGGAAAGGCAAATGGTTGTTCCGGTCTCATCAGGAACGGTCAGGACCGTACCGCTATGACATGGTTGAAGGACTACCTCTCCAAGAACAAGGGCGTCAACGAGACTGGCCTTCCGACAGGTGACGTGACTCCGGTCCCGCCTGAACCGCAGCTCCCGTTCAAGGGCGAAGCCTTCGCTATCCCGGGCAAGATTCAGGCCGAAGACTTCGACATTCCGGGCAAGGGCAAGAACGAAGACGGTACGAGCAACCAGTCCTATGGCGATGATTCCGAAAACCACGGCGATTCCGACTACCGCAAGGATACGGGCGTAGACCTGTACAAGAAGAGCGGCGACCGCATTGTCGTGGGCTACAACCAGACCGGCGACTGGCTCGAATACACCATTAACGTGAGCGAAGCTGGCGATTACACCTTCTTTGCCGCCGTGGCCTCTGCGAACAATACTTCTAGTTTCCAGATGTCCTTGGATGGAAATGCTCTCACCGATAAGATTTCTGTGCCGAAGGCATCTTCTGGCGAAGAAAATTACGACGACTACAACAAGGTCTCTGCTAACGTGACTCTTCCGTCGGGCAAGCATATTCTCCGCATGGATGTGACCGGCGACTGGTTCGACATAGACTACTTCACCTTTGTGAAGGGCAAGGATGCCACCGACCCCGAACCGATTACACCCGATCCGCAGTTCGTGCAGCCGAACCTGCAGTTCGACAACACGCTCCAGCATTACTTTGTGATCGATCCGATGGGTGTCCGCATGGGCGTCATTAGCGGCTACGGCTTTGAAGCCGCTGGAGAGATGCTTCGCGAATCTCCCAGGGTGACGGCTTCGGGTATTTACTACCTGAAGAATCGCAAGACGGGCCAGATGTATAAGGTCCGCGTGGTTCGCTAATCGTAAGAATTCCTAATCCAAGTCCCGAAAGGGGCTGCCCAAAGAGTCTCCGAGCGATCGGGGGCTTTTTGCGTTTTTCCCCAAAAAAGCCGATTTTGAATGTAAAAAACATTGTCAAATTGTCCATGAGAAGTTGTTTTCGCGATGATTTAATAGCCATGTTTCAAGATATTTTCTGGATATGGAATTTATGTGGTGTAGATTCCTGTCACATAAGGGATGTGGATTATGAAATCAGTACATTCAATTGCTTCTAAGGCCTTGGCTTTTTCTCTTGCCACGGCGACTCTTTCTTTTGCCGCCCTCGCCGATGGCGGCGCCAAGTTCCTTGGCAATATCACGACAAGCAGCCAGATTCGTAGCGACATGGGTACTTACTGGAACCAGCTTACGAACGAAAACGGCTGTAAGTGGGGCTCCATCCATTCTGTTGACAATAGCGGAAAGAGCAAGTTCAATTTTAACGGCTTCGACAGCTGCGAAAACGGCTACAAGTGGGCAAAGGCCGAACCCGGTCGCCACTTCAAGTTCCATGCACTTATCTGGGGCTCCCAGAAGCCGGATTTCCTTTGCACGGCCAAGAACCCGGGCATTACGGTCGAAAAGACCAAGCAGTACATTACCGAATGGTTCGATGCCGTGGCGGAGAAGTTCCCTGATCTCGAGTTCATCGACGTGGTGAACGAGGCCATTTGGGCGGGCAACAACTACCACTCCGGCTACAACAAGCCCGCTAACGGTGCCGAAGGCATCAGTACCGACGACCCGAGCTGCGGTGGTACCTACATCATCGACGCCCTCGGCGGCGACCCGGTTGTGAACGGCAAGCACCAGTACACCTTTGTGAAGACCGCCTTCGAGATGGCTCGCAAGCGCTGGCCGAACGCGAAGCTCATTTACAACGACTACAACACCCTCTCTTGGCAGATGAACGAAGGTATCGAGATGATCCAGACCCTGCTCAAGAACGGCGCCCCGATTGACTTCTATGGTCAGCAGGCGCACGACTGTAAGGGCATGAGTAAGAGCGATTTTGAAAGCAAGATGACCCGAATCCATAACGAGACCGGCCTTCCGCTCCTCGTTTCGGAATACGATATCGGCGAAGCTGATGACAACAAGCAGAAAAACGACTATGCCAACCAGATTCCCTTCATGTGGGAAACGGAATGGGTTGGCGGCATCACCATCTGGGGCTACATCAATGGCGCCACATGGGCTGCCAATACCGGCATCATGGAAAAGGATGGCCGCAAGCGCGCCGCCATGGTGTGGCTGGAGGAATACTTTGCCAACAATCTCAACAAGGGCAAGAACACCACGGGCAGCATGACTACCGTGGAGCCCGAACCGCAGACTCCGTTCAAGGGCGAACCTCTGGCTATTCCAGGCAAAATCGAGATGGAAGATTTTGATATCCCCGGTGTGGGTCGCAACGAGGACGGTACGACCAACGCTTCTTATAGCGACGACTCCGAGAACCACGGCGACTCCGACTACCGCAAGGATACCGGCGTTGACCTGTACAAGAAGGCTACTGGTGTCATTGTTGGCTACAACAGCGAAGGCGACTGGCTTGAATATACTGTCGACGTGAAGGAGACGGGTACCTACACCATGTTCGCCGCCGTGGCTGCCGCTGGCAACACCTCGAGCTTCAAGCTCTCTATGGATGGCAATGACATTACCGAAAGCATCGCCGTTCCTGCGGCGAAGTCTGGCGAAGAGAACTATGACGACTACAACAAGGTCTCTGCCAATGTCAACTTGACCCAGGGCAAGCACATTCTGCGCTTTACTGTGACGGGAGCCTGGCTTGACATTGACTACATCACCTTCGTTGCCGGCGCAGATGCCACCGACCCGGAACCCATTAACAATGGCGGACAAACGATCATCGCGAATACGGTTCAAATGAATGTGCCTGTTCTTACTGATTACGACGTGTTCGACATGCAGGGGGCTTTCTTGGGACGCATGAGCGCCTACAGTTTTGGCGAGGCGGTTGATTACCTCAAAAACTCCGATGTGGCTAAGAGCCAGGGAATTTACTACTTCCGCAATCGCACTACTGGCAAAATGCAGTTTACTCGTATTGTCCGCTAGTACGCAAAGATCCTAATCCACGCCCCGAAAGGGGCAACCCGAATGCCTCCGAGAAATCGGGGGCGTTTTTTGATGTTTTTCGCAACTTCATTTTTTTTCATTTACAAAGGCATTGTCAAATTATCCATGAGAAGTGATATTCCTGATTGGATGTTTTTCATGGTTCGGGGTATCTTATAAATGAGGGATTATTTGGGTGTAAATCCTCAGTTTAAAATAAGGGATGTGGATCATGAAATCACTACAAACAATTGCAAGTAGAGCCTTGGCGATTTCTCTCGCCGCGGCTTCGTTTTCGCTAGCCGGCCCCGGTTTGGCTGATGGTGCAGCCAAATTCGTGGGTAACATTACCCAAAGTAACTCGGTTGGCAACGACTTTACCCAACTGTGGAACCAGGCTACCGCCGAAAACGGCTGTAAGTGGGGCTCCGTCGAGGGTACCCGTGGCCGTTACAACTGGGGCGCCTGCGATGCCGCCTATAACTGGGCAAAGAATAACGGTGGGCATTTCAAGTTCCACGCCTTGGTGTGGGGCTCCCAGTATCCGGGCTGGCTTAACGGCCTCAGCACGGACGAAACGAAGAAAGCGATTACCGCCTGGTTCGATGCGGTCAAGGATCATTACCCCGATCTCGAAATGATCGACGTGGTAAACGAAGCTATCCGCACGGGCAACAACAGCTATCATTCTCCTTACGGCAAGAACAACAATATCATTCCGGCACTTGGCGGCGACAACAATGGTGACTACACCTTCGTGACGACGGCCTTCAAGATGGCTCGTGAACGTTGGCCGAAGGCTATCCTCATTTATAACGACTACAACACCGTCCAGTGGAACAAGGACCAGGGCATCCAGCTTATCCAGACCATCAAGAAGAACGGTGCCCCGGTCGATGCCTACGGCTTGCAGGCCCACGACATGATGAGCCAGGGCGGTGGCCAGGGCGGTACCGGTGGCGGTGGCGTCTGCTTGAACATCAATACGCTCAAGAGCATTACCAAGGAAATCTGGGACAAGACCCAGACCCCGATGTTCATTAGCGAATACGACATTGCGACGACCGACGACAATATCCAGAAGCAGTGCTACTCCGAACAGATTTCCCACTTCATGGAAAACGAGCACGTTGCCGGTATTACCTTGTGGGGCTACATCTATGGCCGCACCTGGCTTGACTGTAACGGCACTGCAGGCGGTTGCTCCGGCATTATCAAGGACGGCAAGGACCGCGCCGCCATGGCTTGGCTCAGGGACTACCTCTCCAAGAACAAGGGCGTCAATACGACTGGCCTTGCCACGGGTGTCTTGACTGTTGTGGATCCCGAACCGCAGCTCCCGTTCAAGGGCGAGGCCATCGCCATCCCGGGCAAGGTGGAAGCCGAAGACTTCGACATCCCGGGCAAGGGCCGTAACGAAGACGGCACGAGCAACGAATCTTATGGTGACGATTCCGAGAACCATGGCGACAGCGACTACCGTAAAGATACCGGCGTAGACCTCTACAAGAAGGCGACCGGCGTTATTGTGGGCTACAACAGCGAAGGCGATTGGCTCGAATGGACCGTGAATGTGGCTGAAGCTGGCGACTACACCATGTTTGCTGCCGTGGCTGCCGCAGGTTCTACTTCTAGCTTCCAGCTTTCTCTTGACGGTAAGGAACTGACCAGCGTGATTTCGGTTCCTGCTGCAAAGTCCGGCGAAGAAAACTACGATGACTACAACAAGGTCTCCGCCAACGTGACTCTCCCGGCTGGCAAGCACATCCTCCGCATGGACGTGACCGGCGCCTGGTTCGACGTGGACTACTTTACCTTCGTCAAGGGTAAGAATGCTACCGACCCTGAACCGATTGCTGCCGAAGACAATCCCCAGTTTGCACAGCCGAGTTTCCAGGTCGATGAAAACAGCCTTCAGGACTACTTCGTGTTTGACGTACACGGCGTGAACTTGGGCGTCCTCTCTGCCTACGGTTTCGATGGTGCGGCCCAGATTCTCCAAACTACTGGCGATATCAAGAACTCGGGCATCTACTACCTGCGCAACCGCTTTACCGGCAAAATGCAGGCAGTCCGTGTTGCTCGCTAGTCCAAAATGATCCTAATCCAGACTCCAAGTGGAGTTGACACCTAAAAGGATTCCCGGGGTGCCCCGGGAACCCTTTTATTTACATTTTGTAAATGAAATATATTTTGCGGTGTAACAAATTACCCTCAAAAGGGGTTAAATTATAGCTGTTGAATCGAAAGATTCAAAGAAAAATAGGGTTGGTTATGGATCAGAGCCTCCGAGTTTTACTCGGAGGCTCTTTTGTCAAAACTCCAAAAGTATATCGCTTGCCCCCCTGTAAAACGGCTGCTCCAAAAAATAGTTTAAAGGAAAATAGGAGTACCGTTATGAAATGTTTGGATATGGGGCGCAAGGCCTCGCTTAAGGGCACGGTAGTGGCTTTTGTAGCCTTGTCTGCGACGACGGCTTTTGCCGACGCCACCCTCAAGGTGGATTTGACCGATAGCATCCGTACTGTGACGCACTGCGCGTCGGGAGCCCTTTACGGCATTACGGCGGATTTGCCCGCCGATGTCTCTGCCCACATTGCCCCGCTCAAGGGGAATGTCTATGTGCAACCCGCCATTAGCGGCAATGGGCATCAGCAGCCCATTGGTGACGCCTTTGACGTTGCCAAGCGTCTGGTGAACACTACGGGCAAGGTTCAGATTCGATTGGCCGACATCCTTCCCGGCTGGCCGTACCGCTGGCCCGGCAAGGATTCTTGGCTCAAGAGTGTCGAGGAGATTATCAAAAAGAAACTGAATTCCGGTCTTAACAACTTTGACGGCTACGAGATTTGGAACGAACCCGACGGCACTTGGAAAAACGAGAATGGCGATTTTTACACCAACTGCTGGAAGCCGACTTACGACTTGATCCGCAAGCTGGACCCGAAGGCTAAAATCATTGGCCCGTCGTATTCGTGGTTCAACTCCAACCGTGTGGATGAATTCCTCAAGTACTGTTCGCAGAACAACTGCTTGCCCGATGTGTTTAGCTGGCATCAGTGGGGCAGTGGCGGTTTTGTGGGAGCCGTGGAGAGCCTCCGCAATATCGAAAAGAAGTATAACATCTCGCCGCGTGCGCTTAGCATTAACGAATATTCTTCCGATACGCACACCTACGAAGGTGCCCCTGGCGTCTCGGTTCCGTACATTGCCAAGTTCGAACGTTACAATGTTGAAAGTGCTATGATTTCCTGGTGGTTCACAAACCTGCCTGGGCGTCTCGGCAGCCTCCTCACCGCAAGTAATCAAAAAGGGGGCGGTTGGTGGCTCTACAAGTGGTATGGCGACATGAGCGGCTACATGGCCCGTGTCACGCCGCCAAACGACAAGAGCGAAGGCGTTGATGGATTCGCTGCCGTAGACGCAAAGCAGAATTATGCTAGCCTCGTGCTGGGCGGAAACTCTGTGGGCAATGTGAACGTCGTGTTCGAAAAACTCCCGGCTTTCCTCGGGGGTAAAATGAAAGTCACCGTGGAACGTGTGACCTGGAAGGACAAGGATACGCCGGTGGCCTCGACCGAGCTCGTCTCCGAGAAAGAGATGACGCTTACGGGTTCAAGCCTTACGGTCCAGGTGAAAATTGAGAGCCAGTTCTATGGTTACCGCGTGTACCTCACTCCGATCGATGTGCCGCAGAATCCCTACAAGAACGTGGCTGCGTCCATCCCGGGCAAGGTCGAAGCCGAAAATTACGATGAGGCTGGTCAGGGTTTCTCGTACCGCGATACTGATTCCGACAACCAGGGTGGCGCCTATCGCGACGATGGTGTGGATATCGAGGAGGGCGGCGACAATTACGCCATCGGCTATACCATTGCCGACGAATGGCTCGAATACACGGTCGAGGTCGCCCAGGAGGGCGAGTACTTGATCAAGGCGAACGTCGCGAGCGGTAGCGAGACTTCCAGTTTCCAGCTGTTCATGGATGATGCCGAAATTACCGAGTCCTTTGCTGTTCCGCAGACGGGCGAGGACTGGAAAACGTACAAGGTGTTTGAACTGGGCAAAAAGACGCTTACGGCGGGCAAGCATATATTGAAGCTTGCGATTACCGGGAGCTACGTCAACATCGACTGGATTGAGTTTGTCGATGCCAAGGCGGCACAGGAGGAAGAGCAGATGGGCTTAACTTCCCTCCGCAGGACTCCGGGCAATACTGCCGTAGAAGCCCAATATTTCGACATGAACGGCAATCGCGTGAGCAAGGAGGCCACCAAGCGTCCAGGAGCCTATTTGGTGCGTGTCCCAGGATTTAAGACTTACTTAATCCGCACGGCAAAGTGATGTGAAAAATCATTCCCTACCTTGATTGAAGCAAACGGCAGTCTTAGGACTGCCGTTTTTTGTGGAACGGGAAGGATTATTCTACATTTAGCCCCACGATGGAACAGCCAGAGCAAAAATCCAAGCGTCCTTATTTCCCGGCGATAGACGGTTTGCGTCTGTTGGCGAGCATCAACATTGTGATGCTCCACCTGGGGAGCAGCAACGCCCTCCAGTACATGGCCGATTGCAAGTGGCTCATGCCCATTGTGAGCGCCCCCGCTTTTGCCGCGGGCATCTTCTACGTCTTTGCCGGGTTCCTCTTCGCAAGCAAGTTTAGCGACCCCGAGCGTAGCATTCCGGTTGTCCCGTTCATGTTCGCCCGTATTGCCAAGTTGTACCGCCTGCACTTTTTTATGACGCTCCTCATGTTTGTGGTGCTCGTATTCAAGTTCAGCGGCTATGCGCATTTGCCCTCCTTTGGCGAGATTCCCGACTGCTTTGGCAAGGGGATTGCGAATATGGTGCACCCCTGGCGGAGCCTCGTTTTGCACCTGACTCTCGCCTGGTCCGTTGTCCCGGACTTGGGGATGAAACTGAACGAGCCTTCGTGGTCGCTCACCAGCTTTTTTGTGTGCTACGCCATTACGCCCTGGTTCAGCCGCTGGCTGTTCAAGCAGAACCGCCGCACGCTCTGGGTGCTGTTCGGCACGGTGTTTATCCCGGGAATCCTGTGGGCAGTGGTGTTCGGTGCTACGGGCAACCTGTGGTTTGACGGCTATGCCGCCAAGTACCGTTTTTTCCACATGTTCGCGCCGGTTCGCGTGTTCGAGTACATTTTTGGCATGGTCATTTACCGTCTGTATGCTGAGGGCTGCTTCGAGTTTTTGAAGAGGGACTATGTGAGCGGCATGGTGCAAATGTTTTTGCTCTGGGCGCTGTACGGGAGCCTCTTCCTTTTGAGCCCGCAGTGGAACCCCGGGGTCAACTACTTCCTTCACCATAGCTTGCCCATACTCATTTACGGTCTCTTTGTGCTCTCGCTTCTCTCGGGCAAGGGCTTCATGGCGCGGTTCTTTTGCATTGGGATTGTGCGGAAGGTCGGCAGGGCCAGTTTTTACCCGTACCTCATCCATTTGCCGCTCATTACCATCGCCTGGGGCATTTGTAACTTGAATACTCCCAAGAATACTATCATTTTCATGGTCTTTGTCTACACGGTGAGCACGCTCTACATGGAGTTCAAAATCTGGAAAAAGAAGCGAGCCAAGGCGAAAGCCGCCCGTTAACGCTTCTCGTTCTTGACGCGTCGGCCCATGAGGTCGAATGTGCCGTGCGGCCCCGAGCTGCGCGGCTTTTTGTTTAGCTGGTTTGCGCGCTTGAGGGCAGTGGTATTGTTGCCGTGGTTCTCGATTTCTTCGGCGGTGGCGAGGCGCACCTTGAGCGAGAGCTTGGTGAACTCGATGGTGTAGTGGCCGCTGCTGTCGGGCCAAATGGCCTTGTCGCCTTGGTCCATTACTATTTTGCCCTTGACGGCTGTTAGCGGGCCGCCGAGCTTTACCTTGAGCGGGATGCTCTCGGGCATATTTTCGCTGGGCAACTTCCAATCGAGTTTAATTCCGGCGTCAATGTTGGCGGATTCACCCAAGGCTTCGCTGACGGCGTCCAGCGTAAAGTGCGCCATGTAGTAGGCTCCGATGGTGCTGAACGAGGCGACCCACATCTTGTTGTCGCGGGCGTGCTGGATAATCTTCTTGATGTCGGCGGGGTCGATGGCGTAATCGTCGTTGTCTTGCGCCACGCCGTGGTTCAAGACAACCATCCATTCGCCTTCGGGGCCGGGGGGCGATTCCCAGGAAGGGAGCCCGCTAAAGTCCGCATTCCCTATGCAGGTATCTAGGGCGACGGTGATGTCCTCGGGCTTTTTGGACGAGCGGAGCCAGGTGAGGGCGGGGAACTTGAACCAGTTTGGCTCCTTGTTCCAGCCGTTTCGGTATGCCCAGTCGCCGCAGTCGCGGTTGATGAAGTGCTTTTGCTTGATGACGGCGGTGACGTCGTCACTGTTGGCGCAAAATGGCGTGGCGAAGGCGGTAATTTTGGGTGCCGGGATGCCTTTTTCGAGACTCTCCGCAAAATTCACGATTTCCTTGGTGAGGGAATCCGCCGAAAGCCCGGTCAACGTGGGGTGGGAGAGACTGTGGTTCCCTATTTCGTGGCCCGCCTGGGCGAGGGCTGCGAGGTCGTTTGGGTTGTTTTGCCAAACCGAACTGAATCCCGGGATAAAAAAGGTGACGGTGACGTCGGGCATCTTGTCCAAAATGGGCTTCAAGTTGTCAATCTGGTTCTGCATGCCGTCGTCAAAGGTGAACGAAACGGCGCCAACGTGCCCGTTCCAGGGGACAGTGGTAATCGGGCCTGCCGCCATGGCGAAACCTCCGCCGGCGAACGCTGTCGCCAAGGCTATCTTAAAAAAACGTGACATTTAGCACACTCCATCTTCATTATAATTTTTTTTACTCAAAAATGGCGCTTTGAAACGGATTTGTTACATTTCCTGGGTGCAATTTTGGATGCTTTCAACTTATATTTTAGGGGGGATTGGGCTTACACATTAACAAGGATTGTTTGAATGAAAAACTTTTTCAAAATTGCGCTTGCCGCTGTAGCGGTGACGTCTGTGGTGGCTTCGGCTGGTACACCGCAATTCCCGTTCCCGCAGAACAAAAAGAGCCCGCATGGTACAACTGCGTTGTATGCAGATCCGTCCGTGATTCAGGATCACTTTAAAAAGTGGAAGGGTGCCTGGTATCAGGATAAGGGCAACGAAGCCTGGATTTTGAGCCCAGAAGGGACTAATTCAACCGTGTCCGAGGGTATTGCATACGGCATGATGATCATGGTCTACATGTCTAGCACCAATGACGACCATCAGGCCGAATTCGACAAGCTCTATGCCACGTGGAAGAACAACGCCAAGGGAAATGGCGGTGGTATGAACTGGCGTGTGGGTGAAGGCTCTCACGGTGGTACAGCATCCGATGCTGACTTTGATGCCGCCCTCGCTCTTATTATGGCTTCGAAGCAGTGGAACAACGCCCAGTACTTGACTGACGCAAAGGCCCTCATCAGTTGGATTGCTTCCAACGATATTGATGGCAATAATTCTGTCAAGGCGGGTAGCGATTGGAACCTGATGTTTAATCCGAGCTATGGTACTCTCGCCAACTTTGAACTTTTTGCCAAGGTCACGAACGACAGTAAGTGGAATACTGTGAAGTCTAAGGCCGAACAGGACCTCCTTGCATGTCAGAACAACACTACCGGCCTTGTCACGGACTGGTGTGATTGGAACAGCCATCAGCCTGCCGTCAATTCCCAGGCTGCGGTTGGCCAGGCCGACAATCCGGGCTTCTTTGACGATGCCGCCCGTACGCCATGGCGCATGGCTTGGGCCTATTATTGGTATGGTAACGCCAACGCCAAAAAGTTCAACGATAAAATCGTTCCTTGGATGTACAAGGAAACGAAGATGAACGCTGGCGGTATCAATTCCGGTTATTATCCCGATGGCACGATGTCTCAGAAGCGTGACAACTTCAGTTCCTCCACGTTCTCTGGTGGCTTGGGCCTCGCTGCCGCTAGTGCCGACGAAGCAGAACCGTACCTGGAAACGGTTTACAAGACTTTGAAAAATAAGACTAGCTGTGCTTCGGCAAGCGGCTGTGGTGAAGGCGTCCCTGGTGAAAAGTACTATCCGGCGACCTTGAATTTGCTTTATTTGCTCCTCATGACGGGCAACATGCCCAACTTCTACGACATGACCGGCTTTACTTCGTTCACCCCGGACCCGTCCTTGGGACAGCAAATTACCTCCAGTGAAGGTATTCACTTGGATAAGGGCGATTCCTTGGTGGGTGTTTCCGGTTTCTGGAACTGGGGTGCCTATCATGATAAGCTTGGTATTGGTACAAAGATGGACCCGGACTCTGGTTCTTCTCCGCTTTACCTCATCGGCGATGAAGTTTATGCCAATGCATCCATGGAAATCGGTCCGGAACCGGAGTATGATGAAGCACTGAAGCAAGCTGGTTTGCTCAAGTATCCTTCTGCCGGTATCGCCATGTCGTTCAAGGGTGACGAATCCGGCGTGAACTTGACTGCACTGAACGTTGCTTCCGTGCGCATCAATGTGAAAACAACGGGAACAATGCGCTTTGCGATTCTTTATGCGGAACCTCATTGCGCCGGTTGCGAACCGGGTATCCTTTTGGATCCGACGAACGATTATCAAACCCTCACGTTCAAGTTGAAGCCGAATGGCTACATCCTTGGAGACCTTAATATTGATAGCTGGATGACACAAGAATCGGTTCCTGCTGCGGGCGCCAACGACGTTATGGCCACCGCATCTGGCGTGAAGTTTGAAGCCAAGATGCCGGATGGTGGAACGGGCTCCGTGTCTGTGAAGTCTATTGAATTCCTCGATGCCAGTGGCAATGTGGTCGATCCGGTGAAGCTTGTAGGCTTCGCTGTCCCGAACGACTTCTCCAAGTACAATGGCGGCTCGAGTCCGACATCCAGCTCTTCTCAGGGCGTCAACCCGACCAGCTCTTCTCAGGGTGTTGTGAACCCGGGTAGCTCTGCCAGCGGTCAGGATGCCATCGTGGCTGTGGACGCCTTGAGCGTCGCCAAGGTGAGCGTCTCTGGTATGCAGATCCAGCTGAGCGGTGCCAAGATCGGCTCCAACTATGCCGTGTTCAGCATGCAGGGCAAGGTGATTGCTTCTGGCCGCATCGATGGTGCCAACCAGAACATCGTCATGCCGAGCAAGGGTCAGTACCTGCTCCGTGTGGGTAACCAGATCAGCACGGTCCGTGTAAAGTAATTAAACAATCCTAATGTGTTTGGCTCCCGAAGGCTTCCCCCCTTCGGGAGTCATTTTTTTGCGGTTTTTTGCCGTAAAAGCGCAAAATTTGCGCTTTTGTTTTTTTGTATATTCTCGGGCATGGATATAGGTGCCCTCCATTTTCAGAATCCTGAAGCCTTTTGGCTCTTTATCTTTGTTCCCGTATTGATAGCGCTGTACGTGTACCGCCAGCAGCGCCGCAAAAGTACCATCAAGTTCCCGGCGTTGGCTATCGCCAAAAAGGCGTCGCCTAGTCGCCGAGTGCGTTTGCGCCACATTGTGCCTGCCCTCCGTATGGCTGCCCTTTGTTGCTTTATCGTGGCTCTTGCCCGCCCGCAAAATGCCATGGAGGTGGAATACACCAGTACCGACGGTGTCGACATCATGCTGGTTTTGGACGTTTCGGGCTCCATGGGGACGCTCGACATGCTCACCCGCGCCGAACAGGCGAAACTTGGCGTGATGAACGCGGAACGCATTCTCAAGTCGGGAGAGTACTGGAAGTACAGCCGCATGGGTTATGCCCAAGAAGTGATTGCCGACTTTATTCAAAAGCGCCACAGCGACCGCATAGGCCTCTCCGCCTTTGGCAGCCGTGCCGTGACGCAGTGCCCGTTGACTCTTGATTACGGGAGCCTCCTCGAAATTCTCGGGGCGACGGACGATTTGGCACGCGACTCCGTGTTCGCGAACCGCACCGCCATTGGCGACGGTCTGATGAACGCCTTGGCGCGCTTGCAAAAATCTGAGGCCAAGAGCCGCGTGGTGGTCCTGTTGACCGACGGCAAGGACAACGCAAGCGTCATCTCCCCGGTTCGTGCCGCCGAGGTCGCGCAGTCATTGGGGGTGAAGGTCTACACTGTTGGCGTGGGTAAAAAACGGGGCAAGATCCTTGGGTTCCAGCAGAACGCGTGGACAGGCGAAATCTCGTGGACCGAGCGCGACATCACTCCCGAAGAAGGCATTGACGAGGCGACCTTGAGCGCCGTCGCCCAAAAGACGGGCGGCAAGTTCTACCGTGCCGAGAACAAGGAACAACTTGAAGAAATCTACTCCGAAATCGACCAACTCGAAAAAACCGAAATTGAGACGGTCGCCTATGCCCGCTATGCCGAGAAATTCTACCCGTGGCTTTTGCTGGGGGCGGCATTGATTCTTTTGGAACTGCTGCTTGCAAATACGCGCTTTGTGCGCATCCCGTAATAATCCTTTGCCGTCGATTTCCGTGTTTATGACTCGGGGGTCTCGGTGGCGGGCTTGATGCAGTTGTCGTAAACGCCGTTGAGCCAGTCGTCTACAGTCTGGGTCTTTTCGGTGCCGTATTCGGACCAGTAGACGTTGAGGGAGATTTTCCAGGGAATGACGGATTGGATCTCGCCGGTTTCGCTGTTGCGGATGATTTCGTTGCACAGGAATTCCAGTTCCGAGAGCGTTTCTTTTTCGCAGATGATGGCGAATTTGTCTGCGCTGTAGCGGGCGAGGAACGCATTTTGCCCGTGGCACTGGCTCCGGAGGAACCAGGCTACCTTTTCAATGACAAGAAGAGCTTTTTTCTTGCCGAATTTTTTACGGATTTTTTCGTAGTAATCCACGCCAATTTGCACAAAGAAAAGCCTTTTTTCGGGATCCGGGTTCTGGAGGACCTTGTCGATGTGGTCGGTCATCTTGTGCTTGTTGTTTAGACCGGTGGCGGGATCCGTAAATATCTGTTGCTTAAGCGAGAGCAGGTACATGTACAGTATGGTGAGGATAATGACAGGGGACGTAATGTTCAGTTGTATGAACTTGTACTGGACGAACATGGCGATAAGGGGGATGATTGCCACAAGGCTCAGACGGCGATACTCTCCCTTTTGGAAAGGGTTCGCGCTTCGGAACGACCTCTTGACGGAGACGACAACGGCTGCGATAAAATAGACGTTGCCGACGATGTTCAAGAATAGCCAAAGGAGCGGGTCTAGGAGCAGCTCTGTATCGCTGATGTGCTTAATGCACACGACAATGGCATAGATGCTCACGGCGAGAGGCGGGGCAATAACAAGGGGCGCCCATCGCCGGATCCCATAGGAGTTGTTGGCGGTAGCGTAGAAAGTGTAGGTGAACCAGTTGTAGCCCACAAAAACGCAGGTGATAACCTTGAGGCAAATAAGGACGTGCATTGCGGCGATGTTCTGTGGGTCCACAATGTGGGTGATTCCGCCGATGACGCAGAAGGCTATGAACCACAGTAGTAGGGCGCAGAACGCTCGCGTTTGGAGCTTGCGCTGGTACGACTTTTGCAAGGTGCCCAGAATGAGTAAGGCAGTTAGCAGGCAAATGACATTGACTTCTATCCCGACTAAATTTTCAAACATAGACAGTCCCTCTGTAAGAAAAATATAACAAGTTTCCCGAAAAATGCTGTATCAATTTCAAAAATGCATTTTTTGTCCAAAAATCGCTTTTTTCTGTAAAAACTGGGGCGAAAAGAATGGTTTTTTGTATATTCATGGTCAATTCCAGGGTTTTTGACCCCATTGGCTTGTGTTTTTGGAGGCCTTGATGCGTTTTGCCGAACCGAACTTTTTGTGGTGCCTGTTTACGCTGCCGCTATTCGCGTTGCTGTTCTATTACGCGTACCGCCGTCGCAAAAAATTGGCGGCCCGATTTGTCTCGCTTTCGATGCTCCCCAAACTCACCACGAGCGTGTCGCCGTGGCGCCGCCTCACCAAGGTGCTCCTACTACTCTTGGCCATAGCCTTTTTGTTTGTGGCCCTTGCCCGTCCACAGTGGGGGCGCAAGATGGAACACATCGAACGTCGTGGCTTGGATCTTGTGCTTTTGCAGGATATTTCGCTCTCGATGCTTGCCGAGGATGTGAAACCGAACCGCCTAGTGCGCAGCCGTCACGAGATCTCCTCGTTCTTGGAAGGGCTTTCGGGGGACCGAGTGGGCTTGGTCGCTTTTAGCGGCGAGGCGCAGGTGATGGTCCCTCTGACGCTGGATTATGGCACGGTGCAAATGATGCTCCGTGAACTCAACCCCGGTTGGCTCATGCCGGGCACGAACCTCGAGAACGCCATCCGCAAGGGGATGGATTTGTTCAAGAACTCCGGCGGGGCGGGGAAGTACTCTGTGATGATCTTGATGAGTGATGGCGAGGAACTTGAAGCCGAAGCCGTGAACGCCGCCAAGGAAGCCGCCGAGATGGGCATCAAGATTTACACCATCGGCATAGGAAGCCGCGAGGGCGTGCCCATACCGGTCAAGACAAAGAACGGCGAAGTCGCCTACAAGAAGGACGTTCAAGGGAACATTGTAACGACGCGACTCGAGGAAGGGACTTTGCAGGAGATTGCAAGCGTCACGGGAGCCCTGTATTTTTACGCGAGTCCGGGTGAGTTCCAACTGCAAAAGGTGTTGACCGAAATCGCGAGTCTCGAAAAGAAGGACCAGGCGAGCGACCGCATGGAAAATTACCAGGACCGTTACCAGATCTTTTTGGGATTTTCGGCATTGCTGTTCCTGATCGAGGCGATGATATCGGAACGGGGCCGCCGTCGCAAGCAACTCAACGGTCGTTTTAGTTAATTGGATTTCTCTGTACAGCAAAAAAGGGCATCGCTCGGGCGATGTCCTTTTAGTTTTTGGATAGAGAAAAGAGCCTTTCTGGTGGATGTGTCTCTCTTGGAGACGGGCGGCTCGCTGGGCGATGCCGGAAGTTATCCACCAGAAGGGCTCATTGACTAATATACGGATTTTTTTTGATTTGGAACACACTCCTTGTTTATTTGTTACTCCAACTTGGAAGAATGCTTTTCTGGATTCCCGATTTAATCTATATTTTGGCAAATGCTTAAACGATCTAGTTCAATTGGATTTGTCGCCGCGGGCTGTTTTGCCGTAATTGCGGCGTGCTCCTCTGCGCCCGCCCCCCAAACGGCGAGCCCCGCTCCGGCGGTCGCCGATACGGCTGCCCCTGCGGTTGCCGAGGCTCCCGCCTCTGAACCTTCCGTTGTCCCGGCAAGTTACAAGGACATCAAGTATCCCGAATTCAAGTATGTGGCTCCGTACCCCAAGGACTATCGCGTCGAAATCGCTGAAGGCGTTTCGGGCTACATTGTGAGCGACCGCGCTCTTCCGCTGGTGAACTTGACGGTCTATTTTGAAGAATCGAACGTCGCGTCAAACATCAAGGACGAGGCCGCCTCCGAAATGGTGGGAACCATGCTCCGTCGCGGTGCGGGCGGTGGTATCTCGGCGCACGCTCTGGACGATTCCCTGGAATTTGTCAGCGCTTCCCTCTCGACTAGCGCGGGCACGTTCCTCTCGGCATTCGATATTGACTGCCTTTCGAAGGATTTCCCTGCGCTTTTGGAACTGGCGAAGAAGGTCCTGACCGCCCCTGCATTTGACAAGAACCAGTTGGAAATTGTTAAGGCGAACTTTGTGACCGCTCATGAACGCCGTTACGAGACGCCAGCCAAGATTCTCTCGGCTTTGAAGTCCAAGGTGAACTATGCGCCGAACCCGCGGATGTGGGACGCCACCGCCGACGAGTACAAGAAGGTGAGCGTTGCCGACGTGAAACGCTTGGCCGAGGGGACCTACTCTTCGAAGCGCATTGTATTCGCCCTCTCGGGCGATGTGGACCGCGATTCCGCCGTGACGCAAATGAAGGAGTTCTTTGCTGGCTGGAAAGTGGACGCCCCCAAGGTGGCAAGGCCCAAGCCCGAGACAATCGCCTTTGTCCGTAAACCGGGCGTTTATGTGGTCGACAAGGACATTTCGCAGGCGAACATTACCATGAACCAGCCGTTTGTGAAACGCCCTCACCCCGACTACTACCCGACGGCGGTGGCAAGCTTTATTTTGGGCGGGGGCAGCTTTACCAGCAGGCTCGTGAACCGCGTGCGCAGTGACGAGGGACTTGCCTATAGTGTTTATAGCTCTGCCGGCAACGACTATCGTGATTCCGCCATGACGACCATCGCCCTGCAGACCAAGGTCGAATCGGTCGACTTTGCCCTCAAGCTCATTTTTGAAGAGGTGGAAAAGCTGGCAAAGGAAGGCCCCACCGACGAGGAACTAGCCCAGGCTAAAAAGGCGATTGTCGAAAGTCTGCCTGCGTTATTTGATTCCCCGGAATCCATTGCGACCATCTTTGCGAAAGATGAACTTTTGGGAAAGTCCCCGGAACATTACAAGAATTTTGTAACCGAAGTGAATGCCGTGACCAAGGATCAGGTCAAGGCGATGGTCGCCAAGTATTTTGACAAGAACAAGATGACGATTTCCATTGTGGCGCCCGTCGCAAAGCTGGAAGCTCTCAAGCCGTTTACGGTGATCCCGCTCGATAGCCTGGATTTTAGATAATGTTTTTTGGCAAGGGCATAAGATGTGTAGTGGCGATCCTTTTGGTGTCGCTGGTGACGGCTTATGCCGGCGAGTACATGCCCTCTAACCCGGAGGCGCTCTCGAAGGCGGAACTGATGGACGCCAAACGCGATTCCATTGCCAAGGTGCGTTTCCGCGGGCTGGTGCTGCGCCAGTTGGCCAACAAGGAAGACGATGTGCGCAGCCTTTGCTCGGGCGTCAAAAAATGCCTGGACATCCAATACGATTTTTGCTCCCAAGAAGACCTAAAGCCCTGGCCCAAGACGAAGTACGACGACGAGTTCTGTGAACCGTTCAAGGAAATTACCAGGCGTGGATTCCCTGCCGATTTGAAGCAGCCCATGGCTGCCGAGGTCTATGCCCGCTTGGGTCGTCAGTACAGGGCGATTTACGAGAACAAGGGAACGCTCCCGCTGGGTGCAAACGCCATCAGCTATTTGTTCGACAACATGCCGTTTACGGCGCAACTGATCAACGCCTACTTGGGCTCGGGTTACGAACTGGGTTACACAAGCCGAAACCGCCGTTTTTTCCATGGCAGCAATGGCCGCAGCCTATCGGGCGAGTTCTACTGGGTGCTTCAGGATAGCGCCGGTCAAAAACTCGGCATGCGGAACGTGTTCTTTGGCTATGGTCACGCGAAGGTCTTGAAATGGTCTCTCCACGGTACTGCAGTCGCCTACCTGGACATGGACGAAATCGCCCCGAACAAGATTTCGTATAAGCTGACCGCTATTGTGTTCCCGGCCAATTCCATTTTGAATTCCATTATGCAGATGAATGTATTCAAGAGCGTGGTGAACGATAAAATCGACCACATCGTGGACGATGTCAAAAAGGCCTCGAAGGAATACTTTGGCGGCAACAAGGAGCCCATGCTCAAAAGTGCTGCCTTGAAGTCGCAAGAGAATGTCCAGTATGTTTTGGATTTCGAGACCGTGGTGAATGGCGCCCCGTGGAAGCTGGGTGATTTTGAAAGACTGCAAAGGCAAAGGGAAAAGGAACGGCCTGCTCCCGCTCCCCTGAAAGTTGAAGAACCGAGGATGGTAAAATGAGTGAAGAATCGTTGGAATCGCTGTTGGCTCGAGTAACGGATCGCCGCCAGGAACTGCTGACGGGCGTGGTGAATCGCCGTACCAGGCACTTTTGCATGGTGCTCGAGGACTTGTTCGACCCGCACAATATTTCGGCCGTCATCCGTACAGCCGAGGTCTTTGGTATTCAGGACGTGCATGTGATCGAAGAGGACAACGCCTACAGCGTGAACAAGTCCATTTTGAAGGGCAGCTACAAGTGGATGAGCATCTACCTGTACAAAAAGCGCATGCTCTGCATGGAAAAGCTTCGCGAAAAGGGCTACAAGATCGCGGTGGCGAGTACGAACACCACGAACTCGGTCCTGGATTTGGACTTGAGTCAGCCGACTGCCTTTTATCTGGGGAGTGAATTCCACGGGAACCATCCCGATACTCTAGCCCACGCCGACTACGAGTTCAAACTGCCCCAGTACGGCATTACGGAGTCCATGAACGTGTCGGTTGCGGGCGGCGTCCTGATGACTTACTTGGACGTTTTTATGCAGAAGGAAGGGCGCGAGAAGTTCCTGCTGCCTCAGGCCGAACGGGACGCCTTGTTGCACGATTGGCTGGACCGCCATGTGAACGGCATCGAAAATAACAGCCCAATAACGAGAATCGAAGGCTAAAATGGTCAAAAAGGCTTGAAAAGCCCCCGTTTTGAGAAGTGAGTTTTTGAAAAATTTCGTGAATAAGCTAATTTGAAGCTAGAATGAAAAAGAATTCTGCACTCTATTTCTCTGTTGGCTTGGTTGTTCTCCTCGCCATCGTCATTTTGGTTTTCGGGGTGTTCTTCCTGAATGAGAAAGACCCCAGGGAAACTTTCAATACGTTCTACCTCCGTTTTACCCAGGTCAGCACGCTTGTGCTCGATGACCCGGTCAAGGTGAACGGTGTCAAGCTGGGCAAGGTCGAGGACATCAGCCTTGCCGGCCATCGCGTGGTCGTCCGCATCCGTCTTCGTACCGATGTCAAGATTCCCAAGGATTCCGAAATCCGGGTGCAGAATATCGGCATTATGGGCGAACGCCAGATCGGTATGATTTTGGGCGATTCCACGCAGTATTTTGCCCCGAACGACACTATTGACGGTCAGTTCGATGCCGGTATCGCCGAGGCCATTGGCCTTGCCGGTGAAGTTTGTGACAGCACCAAGGTTCTATTGGAGTCGGTAAAGCAGGCGTTGAACGGCACCATCGCGAATCCTGAATTCCAGGACCGATTCAAGACTCTCTTGGCCAAGGCGGAAACTTTGGAAGACCGTTTGATGAGCATGGTCAATACGACCGACCCGCAGCTCAAGAAGAGTCTGGACGGGTTGAACCAGGTGACCGCCAAGGTGGGCGAACTGGTGGACGGCGTCAAGCCGCCAATCGACAACATGTTTGCGGGCGCCGACAAGGTGATGAACAACGCCAATTCGTTGATTTCGGATCTCGAAGGCGTGACCAAGCACTTGGACGAACTGATTGCCAAGGTCCAGTCCAAGGACAATACCGTGGGTACCTTGCTTGCCGACAAGACTTTGCATGACGATCTGGTGAAGACCGTCCATTCTGCCGATAGCCTGTTCCGTGTGATTCTGCACGATGGCCTCGATGTGAATGTGGATTTTTTCTGAGGAAAAGATGATAGTTAAGACTCTTACAGTCACTAACAAACTTGGAATTCACGCGCGCCCTGCTGGCATGATTGTCGACATTACTGGCCCCGCCAAGAGTGACGTCTCGATCGTTTTCGAAGGATCCAAGGCAAATGCAAAGAGCATCTTGAACGTGATGATGCTGGCCATTCCACTTGGCTCCGAAGTGAAGTTCGAAGTTGACGGTGAAGACGAAGAAGAAGTCTCACAAAAGTTGGAACAGCTGTTTAATGACAAGTTCAACGAAGAACCAGGCTGAACGCATCGTATTGGTGGGCGTTCCGGCGTCCCCGGGTTTTGCCATGGGGAAGGCGTTCCCGATTATCAATCGGGAGGTCTCTGTTGTTGAAGAGACTTTGCCGGAGTCCCGAATCCCTGCCGAAGAACAGCTTTTTTTGAAGGCTGTCACCAAGACCGTCACCGAAATCAACAAGATCAAGGAAGTTTCCGAAAGTCGTGCGGGCTTCCAGGACAGTTTGATTTTTGCTACCCACCTTATGATTTTGCAGGACCCGGGCTTGATCAATGGGATCCTTGATAAAATCAAGAAGGGGCACAAGAACGCCCGGTGGGCTGTCCACGTGGTTTTGGGCGGCTATATCGACAAGTTCGAGAAGATTGATTCTCAGGCGACCCGTGACAAAGCCGCCGACTTGCGCGACCTGTACAACCGTTTGATGGCGGCCATGGAAGACTCCGGACCGGTACTAGAGGAAGTATCTATCGAAGCCGGCGTGGTTCTGGTGGCGCACGAGTTTTTGCCGAGTTTTTTGATGTCCGTGAAGCCGGGCCAGGCGAGCGCCCTCGCCATGGATACTGGCGGCCGCACAAGCCATGTGGCCATTTTGGCTCGCTCTCTCCAAATCCCTGCCGTGTCGGGCCTCCGCAACGTGGCAGCCTTGATCAAGCCCGACGACACCATCATTGTGGATGGTTCCGGCGGCATGGTCATTGTGAACCCGAACGAAGAAGATATTCGCAGGTTCCGTGAACGCCAGGAGGTTTACGAACGTCAACGCCGTGAATTGTTCACGATGCGTAGACTTGAACCTATGACTCGCGATGGCAAGTACATCACGCTGCATGCGAACATCGAGCTCCCGAGTGAAGCCGAAAAGGTGACCGACTTTGGCGCGACGGGTATAGGGCTTTACCGTTCTGAGTTCCTGTTCTTTAGGAAGGATGCCCCGACCGAGAATGAACAGCGGGAAGCCTACCAGCAAATTTTGGACACCATGGCGCCGTGCCCTGTGACCATACGTACGCTGGATGCTGGCGGAGACAAGCTGGTGTCGGGAATCTCGGCGGTCAACGAGGCGAACCCGTTTATGGGCTGGCGCAGCATTCGCGTGTGCCTGGACCGTGAAGATGTTTTTTGTACGCAGTTGCGGGCTCTCCTTTTGGCGAACAGCAAGGGGAATTTGCGTGTGCTGCTCCCCATGATATCGGGACTTTCGGAACTTCGCAGGGCAAAGGCGTGCATTGCCAAGTGCCGCGAAGAACTGATTGCCGAAGGCCATGAAGTTGCAGATATCAAGGTGGGCGTGATGATTGAAGTGCCTGCTGCCGTGATGCTTGTGGACTTGCTTGCCAAGGAGTCAGACTTCTTTAGTATTGGAACCAACGACTTAATCCAGTTCACCTTGGCGGTGGACCGTACAAACGAATTGATTACCGACATGTTCCAACCGCACCACCCGGCTGTGCTTAGCATGATCTACCAGACGGTGATGGCGGCGCATCGCCAGGGAATCCCCGTGGCGGTTTGCGGTGAAATGAGCTCGGACCCGTTCAGTGTGCTTTTGTTGGTGGGCTTGGGAGTCGATGAACTATCCATGACGCCTTGGAGCGTGATGGCGACCAAGAAGATTATTCGCTCCATTAACTTTGAGGACGTGCGTGAAACGGCGTTGACTGTGCTCCAGATGGATGATGCTGAGAATGTGGATGCCTATTTGAAGAAAAAGTACGCGCAAACCATTAAGGATTTAGGAATTTCTAGTTTGTTGGGTGGTGATAGTGAAAAACAGACTTAGGCTGAACCATGGTTTATTGACCCTTGCTTTTTTTACCTTTGTATGTAATGCCGGTGCCGAGACGACAAAAGTGGATCCCGTGCCGGCTCCGACAATTGCTACGGACAGCTTGATTGCGACCATGCCGGTGACGCCGCTGGACCCCTATGAGGAACTGGAAAAGATTCCCTCGGTGGATTTTCAAAACCTGGTAGTTCGCGCGGAACGCTCTAAAAAGGCGGCTGCCGATTCAACGCTCCCCAAGAATGTGCGTGACTTTGCCAAGGCCGCTGCCTTCTTTTATACCGGGGCGTGGGACAGCGCCTATGCCGCTTATGATTCCTTGCGTTCCCGTGACACCGTGCTCGAGAAGACGGTGATTTTGCGTATGGCCAAGGCCCGCTTTATGCAGGGCGATTACAGCCAAATGCGAGCGGCCCTCGCCTTGGGTGCCAAGTTTGAGAAAGATGCCGGCTTTGACAAGTCGGCTTCGCGCATGCGCATCGAGGCTGCCATGGCCGATACCACGTTGAATGATCGAGCCCATGCGGATTCCCTGAAAGTTTTTTTGGACAAGTACCCCAAGGGGGACGATGCCGCCGCCCTCAAGTATCGTTACGCGGTTTTCTTGGAAGAGTTCAAACAGCCCAAACAGGCGAAACGCCTCTACATGCAGTTGCTGACTAGTGCAACCGTGTACAAGGATTCTGCTTTCTCGGCAATCCGCAGGCTTCGCAAGGTGCGCGGTGGTCCTGAATCGCTGAGCGAGAAGGTTGCCTACGCCAAGATGGCTTGCGCGAAGGACGAGGCGAACGTGTGTCTCGCCTTGCTGGATTCCATCCGCATATTGGATTCGCTGCAACTCGCCAAGGCTCCCGAAACGGCAGTGCCGCTGCCCGAGGATTCCCTGCAAAAGCAGCTCCCGCCGAGCACGCTCGACATGGATACGCGAATCATGCTTTGGGAAAAGCGGGCGGTAACCTTGCGTGCGTTGAAACGCGAAAAAGAGTCCATTGCACAGTTCAAGTTCTTGCTCGATTCCGTGGAGGCGCGCCCGTTGTGGATGCAGTCGACGCTCCGCCTGTATCGCAATGACGCGAAAACCTACGCCAAAGAAATTAAGACTATGGATTCGCTTTTGCAGGACGTGAGCCAGTTTAGCAAGGAAAACGCCAACAACCTCTGGGTCCGTGGCTTTGAATACGAGCAAAAGCAGATGTACGACAGTGCTATCGTTTGCTTTAGGCAGCTCTCGAACAAACGCTTCAAGAACAACATCAAGCGCCAGTGGGCCAAGTTCCGCATAGGCTTTATCTACTTCAAACAAGAAAAGTGGAACGAGGCTGTCGACGCCTTTATTGACGCCACCAAGGATCCGTTCTTGTGGAGCGGTAGCGGCGCCCGCATGTTCTTGGGCGACACCTACATGATGCTCGGCAAGGATTCGCTCGCCCGCGAGGCCTACTTGGATTGCATCAGGGATTTCCCGCTGGCCTACTATGCGCACCGCTCGCGTCTCAAGCTTGTAGAAAACAAGCTGATGGATGCCGACAAGGTCCCGTTCGCCCATGGGGTCGCCATGTCGCCCGAAGAGACCCTCGCTTGGATTCGCGCTTCGCAAAAGCAGACCAAGGTCGACTCGAGCTACAACCCGACCCGTTACCGGCGCATTAAGGACTTGTTCCTGTACGGCTTTACCGACGAGGCCTTTGCGCTTTATGACGAAGCCCGCAAAAAGAACTACAAGCGCCTGGATTTTCTTTACGAATACGGAATGCTCTTTTACGAAGTGGGCGAGACTGCAGCGGGTTACCGCCTGGCGCGCCAGTTCCAGAATAATATTGACCGCCGTCGTCTGATGTCGCCGCCCATTAGCGTGCTGCATTACCTTTACCCGATCCCGTTCACGGAACAGGTGAAGTTTCATTCCGGCGAACGTATCGACCCGTTCTTTGTGTACAGTGTGATGCGCCAGGAATCCATTTTCAACTTCCAGATTGCCTCTCCGGTGGGGGCTTGCGGTCTTTTGCAGATTATGCCCGCGACAGGCAAGATGCTTGCTGAAAAAGAGAGCATTGCCGACTGGTTCGACCCTAAGCTGCTTTACAACCCGTACATGAACATTCGCTTGGGCATCCGTTACCTGGTCGATCTCAAGGCGGAATATAATGACGACTACATGTATGTGCTGGGCAACTACAATGCGGGTCCGAAGCCCACCAAGCGCTGGCAGACTGCTGGCGAGGGCCTCCCGTGGGATGTGCGTGCCGAAGAAATCAGCTATTGGGAAACTAGGGACTACGTCAAGCGCGTCATGGGGAATTACTGGATTTATCAGGAAATTTACGACGAGATTTAGCGCATGTTGTTCCTCCTTTTGACAATCGGTCCGGCGTTCCTCTTTGCCTGCGGCAATATCCTTGAAAAGTCAGGGGTATCTACGGTAGGCAAGCGTACTGGCGGAACTTCCCGACCGTGGGAATTCTTCAAGGGTGTAATTACGAACAAGTTCTGGTGGTTCGGCATAGGTTGTTCGGGCCTTGCGACCTTGGGCTATTACATTGCGATGGCGCGTTACGACCTCTCGCAGGTGCAGCCCATGATGGTTTTGAATCCGGTTTTGACGGCGCTTATGGGTTTTTGCATTTTGCGCGAAGCCTTGACCAAGCGGATTGTGGTTGCGATTTGCTTTGTGGTGGCGGGCCTGCTTTACTCGGTAGAAAGCCTGGGTGAATCGACCAGCGTGCAGAATGTGACCGTGCTTTGGGCGTATGCGGGGGCGCTTTGCGCCGTGACCTTCTTTGCCCACTTGTGGTGCAAGGACCGTGAAATGGTGGACTCGCTCATCATGGGCGTGGGCTTTGGCGTTTCGGCGGCGTTCTACAAGAGCGTGGCGATGGATTTTGACCTCGATGCCGTGAGCGCGTCGACCGTGTTCGGACTTCTTTTGGACCCGCGCGTTTGGGGCTACGTGGCCACGTACGGGATTGCGTTCCTGTATTCGCAGATATCGTTTTCCAGAGGGCGAGCCCTGTTCATCATCCCGTTCAGTGCCGCTGTCGGTGCTGCCGTGCCCACTCTTGCCGGGGCGATTGTGTTCTCGGAGGCTTTTCCCATAGGGAAAATCATCTCGGTGACCCTGGTTCTTATAGGCGCGGGACTTTTTGTGGTGCGTCGCCCTCGCACTTTGCGCAAAAAAAACATAGTTTAAGGACGATGCTGTATGGAAGATGCCCCAAAGTTAGTTGAAATTTCTGCAACCAAAAAGAAAAAGGTGGTCTCCAACTTGTAAATTTGGTTCAGCAAAAAAACACCAAGCAAGAGGATAACCACCATGATGAAAAGTACAAAAAGAACCCCAAAACTGTCAATCGTCCGCCGCGAAGAAATCGACATTTCGACCAGTATCGGGGTGGTTCTGGCCGACCTTGCCGAACAGGGGAAAAGCTGCCTTGACGCGCTGTCGAGGGAGATGGGCGCAAGGCTCGTGGAGGCGATACTCCTGGCCGAAAGGGAACAGCTCGGCGGTGCAGCATACCACCCCAGGGAGGGCTTCAAGAAGTGGTCCAGCCAGGGCGGTTCCGTGTACATCGCGGGCGGCAAGGCGAAGGTGCGCGTA